>DATNOW010000966.1:0-4463 GCA_036703515.1 Chroococcidiopsis sp. | reverse complement strand
TATCGACGGCCGATCAGCCGATGCGGATGCAGACGACTATTCTGTGGGTGGTGGGCATCACGATTTTGGTTTTAGCGGTGGGTGGGGGCATTATTTTGATCCTGCTGATTGTGTTGCTGACCCAGTCGCAGCGCCGTTATCCCCGTCCAATGCACGTCATCCACCCGATCGGGCCGACCTATCCGCTGCCCGAGCAGGCCTTGCTACCCCCGGCGCGATCGCCTCGACGCACGGCCCAAGTCGAATATTTTGAGGATTAGCAGAAAGATTGGCCGTCCAGCCGAAACGCGACCTAGCCAAAACGCGACCTAGGCAAAATGCGATCTAGCCAAAACGCGATCTAGCCGAAATGCGGCCCAGACGAAAAATTACCCCTTCTGGGTTTTGAGCACGATCAGAGTCTACCCATATGGGAAGATTATGGAGGGGTTACAGTGAGATAGGGTGCTCTGATCGCGATACCGCTCGTGGCTGAAACGCTACCTCGCTTCCCCATTGGTGGCTTAAACTTGCTGGACTGGCTTGAGAATCCCATGATTTACACGTTTAAACGCTGGCTTCGCGCCGGACTAATCGCAATTCTGCTGACCCTGTCCCTTGGGTTAGGCAGCGCCTTTTGGAGTGGTTCGGCCAATGCTAGCCTGTTGATTGCCAGCCTACCGGCGGGCAATGCCATCACAGACGGCAGAGCAATTCTTAGATATGCACTGCCGATCGACAATAAACCCGTGCGACAGATGCAAAAAGCGCTCGAAGACGTGGCCGAACAGCTGCGGGTGTCGCGTCGTAAGCTGACGGCAATCAACGGTAATTTGAGCATTGCCGATCGCATCCTCAATTCGAAGCAAGCCGAGCTGCTGGCCAGTGTCCCGAGCGATCGCCAGCCCCAGGCCGAGGCGCTGATTGCCAAGCTGCAAAGTGATCTGACCGAGATCCGAGCCGCTGTGGATGCCCAAGATCGAGACGCGGTTTTGCAAAAGCGGGTCGCCTTCCTCGATACCGTCAGCCAGCTCGAAGAGCTGATGGTGACTGAGTTTCCGTTTACGGTGCCCGAAGAATACCAGAATTTACCTCAGCTCAAAGGGCGCGCCACGATCGCCGTCAAGACCAGCAAAGGGGATTTAACGGTTGTTGTAGATGGCTACAGCGCCCCGGTTACAGCAGGCAACTTTGTTGACCTGGTGCAGCGCAAATTTTATGACGGCTTAGAGTTTACCCGTCAAGAAGATTCCTACGTGCTGCAAATTGGTGACCCGCCGGGGCCCGAGGTTGGCTTTATCGATCCGGCCACTAAGCAATATCGGGCGATTCCGATGGAAGTGCTAGTCGAGGGCGAAACGGAACCGATCTATGGCACGACCTTAGAAGCCGCTGGGCGCTATCTCGACAACCCGGTGCTGCCGTTTTCGTCCTATGGCGCGTTGGCGATGGCGCGGCCGGGCAGTGACCCCAACGGTGGCTCATCGCAGTTTTTCTTTTTCTTGTTTGAGCCGGAGTTAACCCCGGCCGGGCGCAATTTGCTGGATGGTCGCTATGCCGTGTTTGGCTATGTGGTCGAAGGCAAGGAAGTGTTAGAAAAGCTCAAAGCGGGCGATCGCATCGATTCGATGACCGTGGTGAGCGGCGCAGACAAGCTGGTGACTCCCTAACCCCGACTGCCTGTGAGCCAAGAGTTACAGCTTCGAGATATTGGTGAACAAGGGCTGCTGGCTCGTCTCCAGGCGTTTTGCCCGGCGGAAATGATGGGAGACGATGCGGCCTTGCTATCGGTGTCGGCGGGGCGATCGCTCGTGGTCAGCGCCGACATGCTCGTCGACGGGGTGCACTTTAGCGTCGGCATGGCCAACCCCGCTCTGCACACGACGACACCCGCCGATGTTGGCTGGCGATCGGCAGCGGCTAACCTGTCTGATCTGGCGGCGATGGGGGCCGATCCCCTGGGCATTACGGTGTGTTTGGGGCTGCCCGATGTCACGCCAGTGGCGTGGGTCGAGCAGCTTTATCAGGGGCTGAGCGATTGCCTGCGACCCTTTCATACGCCCATTGTGGGCGGCGATATTTGCCGCTCGACGGTTTTGACGGTGGCCATCACCGCCTTTGGGCAAGTTTCGCCCGACTGCGCCATTCACCGTTCCCAAGCCCGCCCCGGAGACGCCATTTTGGTGACGGGGGGGCATGGGGCGGCCCGCGCTGGCTTGGAGCTATTGCTTGATCCTGAGCGGGGTCTGAGCTTAGCGGACGGCGATCGCCAAGCGCTGATTGCGGCCCACCAGCGCCCCCGCCCCCGCCTCGATGCGATCGCCCACCTGCGGCAACTCAGCCCTGGCCCCAGTCGCATCGCGGGCATGGACAGCAGCGACGGCCTGGCCGATGCCGTGCTGCAAATCTGCCGGGCCAGCGGTGTCGGGGCCCGGCTTGAGCGGAGGGCAATTCCTCTGCCGACGGCCGTGCAAGGATGGCTCTCGCCGGAGCAAGCCCTAGAGTGGGCGCTGTATGGTGGTGAAGATTTTGAGCTGGTGCTGTGTTTGCCCGTGGAGTTGGCCGAGCAGGCGATCGCCCGGATTGGCGATCGCTCCGCCATTGTTGGCACTATCACCGCAGACACCGCTGTAGTGTTGCAAGACAGCAGCGGGGGCCACGCCGATGAGTCCCTCAGCCTCGATCGGGGTTTCCAGCATTTTGCGGCAGACCGGGCTGACTAGCATGGTTTTACTCGGTCTTGCCCGGTCTTGGCTGGTATTACCTAGTCTTGCCCGTTACCTAGTCTATGGCTCAGAGCACGCGATCGCCCCAGGACGATGAGCCGCCAGCCCTGTCTCCCTAAGGCAGTAGCGGTGGATGATTGAGCAACATCCAGTACAGCCCAACCTGTTGCGCGACCGACATAAACTGCTGAAAGTCGAGCGGCTTGACAATGTAACTATTGACACCTAGGGCATAGCAAGCGTCTAAGTCCTGATCTTCATGGGATGACGTCATCACCACCACAATCAATTTCTGGGTGCGCGGATGCTCACGCAGCGTTTGCAAGACCCGAATTCCGTTAATTTTGGGCAGCTTCAGATCCAATAAGACCAAACGCGGCAAGGGTTGAGTGGGTGGCTGTCCATCCCGCCCCAACAGGTAGTGCAGCGCTTGTTCTCCATCTTGGGCAACGTCGATTTGATTAACAAACGAGTAGTCGCGCAGGGCGAGGTGCACTAGCTCTACATCATTGGGGTCATCCTCAACTAATAAAATGCGAGTGGGCTGAGAGATCACGGCGTTAGTTCCTGTCTATGTATTTATACTTAGATTTGAGCGGTTTTTATTGCACATTAAGCACAAAGAAAATTACTGCTTTTTTAGGAATAACGCAGTTTTGATTCTTTTGGGCGTTTTTATTGCGGATTTACAGTGTGCTCATATTTGTAGTGGGTATCATATCGCTCCGATGAGCTTTGAGCTGTCCCTGTGGCAGCAGCAATGCGATACCATCACGACATCATCCGTTGGCATTGCAGCTGTGACTTCTGATCGCGCTCCCGTTTTTCATCCCGTCTCCACGCCCAGTGGAGAACGCCTTGCCGTCTGGCAGCAAGGCGCAGGGTATCCGATTTTGTGTCTCCATGGTCATCCCGGCAACGGGCGCAGTATGTCGGTGTTTAGCCAGCACTTATCGGCCCGGTTTCGGGCGATCGCCCCTGACCTGCGGGGCTATGGTCGCAGTAAAACCCGTCGCGCCTTTACCATGGCCGACCACCTGCATGACCTGACGGCCATCCTGGATGACTTGCAGCTATCGCAATGTTTAGTTTTGGGCTGGTCGCTGGGCGGTATCTTGGCCCTAGAGTTGGCCCTAGCCCAGCCCCAACGGGTCAGCGGGCTGATTTTGGTGGCTACCGCAGCGCGCCCACGCAGCAGCCATCCCCCCATCGCCTGGCAGGATAATGCTTATACGGGGTTGGCGGCGCTGACTAATGCGCTCAAACCCGGCTGGGACTGGGGGATTGAGAACCTAGGCAAGCGATCGCTCTACCGTTATTTGATCCAGCAGCACACGCCTACGGCCTACCGCTACCTTGCGGCCGAAGGCACTCCTGCCTATCTGCAAACCTCGGCCTACGCCCATCAAGCGCTGCAATCGGCCCTGCGATCGCGCTACGATCGCCTAGCGGATTTACCGTCTATCCAGTGCCCCGCCTTGGTCTTAGCCGGGGAATGCGATCGCCATATCACCCCGGAGTCGAGCCTAGAAACAGCGCAGCACTTAAGTAATAGTACGTGGCATTCCTATCCCAATACCGCCCACCTGTTCCCATGGGAGGTGCCGCAGCAAATGCTGGGTGATATCGATCGCTGGCTGGAAACCGCCATGGCGGATGTATTGCCGATGTATTAGCCGATGCGTGAGCCGATATGTTAGAGGAGCGCTACTGAGCAGGAACGGCCCACCAGGCGATCGCATAGGCCTGAGTCGGTGT
>DATNOW010000965.1:0-2662 GCA_036703515.1 Chroococcidiopsis sp. | reverse complement strand
GGGCAGTGTTTTTTGTGTCGGCGATCGCTCCTGGTTCAGCTAGACGGCTATACCAGCGCCAGTCGTTCATTTTGCGATGATGTCACCCTGGCCCGCTATGCGGCCAGTCAAGGCGCTAAGGTGGGCTTTCTCGATGGCTCTAAGCTGCTGAAGGTGCGGATGTATGAAGGGGCTGCCGAAACCTGGCGCGAATGGGGGCGATCGCTCGACCTGAAGGACGCCTGTTCCCCGTCCCAAACCTGGGGAGACGTAGCGTTTCTGACGGCGGTGCAGGGGTTGCCGCTGCTGCTGACGGTGGCGCTGGCGATCGCTATTGGCATGGGGGCAACGACGCTGCCCGTGGAGATTGCCCTGGGGCTGAATGCAACGCTGGTGCTGATTCGCTTTGCCTTGCTGGGGGCGATCGCCTCATCCTACGATTTATCGCAAGCGCGGGCTGCTTGGTTATTTTGGCTATCGCCCTTGGCTGATCCCCTGGCGGCCCTGCGGATTTTTCTGTCGTCAGCCCGCACGCCCACCCAGTGGCGGGGGCGCACCTACGCCTAGTTTGTCCTAGAGGTAATAGCGCACTGTGGTTACCACCTGCCGCCGATTGGCCCGCAGCGCTGCTTTTAGGAACAGCGACGTTTGGTTGTGCAAAATGTTTTCCCACCAGTTGCGCGTCACAAACACCGGAATGATCACCGTGGATAAGACATTGGGGTGCGTGGTTTCAAACGTGTTGACGAACTCCACGATGGGGGAAATCACCGAACGATAGGGGGAGTCTAGGATCACCAGCGGCACATCTGATTCGAGCTGTTCCCAGCGCTGCTGTAGCTTTTGGCGATCGGTGCCGCCAATGTCTACATGCACCGCTACAATTTCATCGGCAATGCTGCGGGCGTAGTCTAGGGCCTCAATGGTGCCTCGATGCAGCTGGCCGACCACTACGACGGCAGGGTGCGAAACGGATGCAACTTTGGGGCGGGGAATGTAGCTCCGAGGGGCCAGCTCTTCGGCGCTGAGCTTGGCGGCAACATAGCGATAGTGATTGCGAATCGCCATAAACAGACGCACCAGCAGCGGAATCGCCACAATCACGATCCATGCGCCTCGGCTAAATTTTGTCCAGACGATGATTGCTAAAACCGCCGTTGTACAAAAGGCCCCAAACCCGTTCATCCAAGCGCTGGCTTGCCACCCGCGCGATCGCTCCTTAAACCAGTGGCGCACCATTCCGGCCTGGGACAGGGTAAACGAGGTAAATACGCCGACGGCATAGAGCGGGATCAGCGCGGTTGTGCTGCCTCCAAAAATAATTGCCAATAGGGCCGCACAGGCGCTGAGCAGCAGAATGCCATTGGAATAGACGAGGCGATCGCCCAAGTTGGCCAACTGCCGGGGAAGAAACCCGTCCCGCGCGAGAAAGTAGCAGAGGCGGGGAAAATCGGCAAAACTGGTGTTGGCTGCCAACAAGAGCACCAGCAGCGTTGTCACCTGAACGAAATAAAACATGCCGTTGCCCAAGGGGCTAGTGCCAAAAATTTGGTGGCCTAACAGCGAGATCACCGTCTGAGAACCTTCTAGGTCTGGAATGATGTGATAGGCATGGGCCATGTAGCTGATGCCCAAAAACATCACGCTCAGCAGTACTCCTAACACCATCAAGGTTTGGCGAGCATTTTTCCACTCTGGCGGCTTAAAGGCCAAGACGCCATCGGAAATTGCTTCTACCCCGGTTAAAGCTGTACATCCGGCGGAAAAAGCCCGCAAAATCAAAAACACACTCAGCGGTTCTGTCGCCCGGGCTAGATTGACGGGGGGCGGCAAGACGTTTGCTTGGCCGGTGATCTGTTGAAATAACCCGGCTCCAATCAAGATAAAAATGCTGACCACAAATGCATAGGTTGGCACCATGAACAGCTTGCCCGACTCGCGCACGCCGCGCAGGTTGGCGAGCATCAGCAAGAAAATGAACAGGACGCAGAGCTCGACCGAGAAGGGATGCAGGGCGGGGATCGCGGCGGCCAGGTTGTCTACGCCAGCGGTGACGCTGACGGTGACGGTGAGGACATAGTCGATCATCAAGGAGCTGCCGGCGATTAGCCCTGGATAAATCCCTAAATTTTCCCGCGCTACGATGTAGGAACCGCCACCTTGGGGATAGGCCCGAATCGTCTGACGGTAGGACAGCATGACTACACACAGCAGCAGCACAATGGCAATGGAAATTGGGATGGAGATGCCCAAAATGTTAGAACTGCTGCCGGCAATGAGTAGAATGATCAGGGTTTCCTGTGTCGCGTAGGCGACAGAAGAGAGCGCGTCAGAGGAAAGTACAGCCAGGGCCTCTGCTTTGCTGAGGCGTTCTTCAGCATGGGCACTGGTGGGTAGTGTCTGACCGATGAAGAATTTTTTAAGGGACGAATAGGATGGCATTTGTCTTCAGACAGGCAAAGTTCTGATGGTGGATGAGTGTAGAGATGATTTATGGATCGTAGTGTCTTTTAGACTTTAGGCTGATTAAAACATTCCGATCTGCCTTGTCCCAGTCTGCTCTGTAACCATGAAAGTAGTGGCCTATTCCTACACCGATCCACTGCTGGACGCCGCTCCTGACCCCACGCTTTGGGGGTGGGAGATTGATCGCGTCTATCAAGATTGGGGCGATCGCCAGCAG
>DATNOW010000964.1:0-2055 GCA_036703515.1 Chroococcidiopsis sp. | reverse complement strand
TGTTTGGACAGCGCTTGCTGCCTGCCAAGCCTGCCGAAAGCGCCCCTGCCCCTAGTTCCACCGCCGCCCTTGAGGAGACTCGCACCAATGGCCAATTCAGTCACGTCTAATTTGGCGCTGACTGAGGCCGCGCTGCAGCGCACCGACCGGGCGCTGCAGCTAGGGGCTATTCCTCAGTCGAGCCTAACGCGGGCGATCGCCCTCGATCCCGTTGAACTCAACCTCGTTGAAGAGGGATTGCGCTTGGGGGCTGAACCTGGCGCAGTTGCCAACCTCGTGTTTGAGCATCGCTATGGGCATCGGGCATCGTTAACCGCTGCGCCTGCGTCTAGGGTGCGCACCCTTAGCTTATTAGAGCCCACAGAGGAAACAGTCAGCGATCGCGATCGCCTCAACGCCATCATCACCGAGCTTGAACCCTACATCACGGCTTACCGCCAAGAGGTCGTGCAAGAGTTTTATGGGCTATCGGGCGGGGTGCAGGCCGCCTTTGACCAATCGCCAGACAACTACCTCCAGTTGCGGCCGCTCTACTATGCCGACGGCTACAGGCAGCCTGCCGAGCAGATCTTTGCCGACATTCAGCCTTACACCTTCCTGGGGCACAAGGTTGCCGGGGGGCTTCACACAGCGATGGCGCAGCGACTCACCCAAGCCAAAGAAATTTTGGACGGTTGGGAACCGGGCCTGAGCGCTGAGATGGGCAAGTTGTTTAAAAGCATTGGTGGGTTTGTGCCCCGCACCATTGCCGGGAGCACGGTGTTGAGCAATCACGCCTTTGGCTTATCCATCGACATTGACCCCGACACCAACCCCCATATCAAACGGGAAGTGGTGGACGTGCTGAATGAAATCGTCAAGCCCTCAGGGTTTGACTATGGTCAGCGCTTTGTCGAACCCGACCCCAAAATTCCACCGGCAGACTGGGCCGCGCAAACCCATCTCTTGGCCGCCCAAGCCTCCAACCTGGTTAAGGCCTGGCTTCAGCTTCACTTTCCCCGGTTCAAGCCGCTGTGGGACGAGGTCAAACAAGCAGATCAAGTGCTGCGCGATCGCAAAAGCACCGCCCAAGCCCGCAAAGACGCTAAAGCCGCCAGAGAACACGCCATTAAGCACATGGAGCTAGATGTGGAACTCAACCGCATTTGGATTCTTGTGCAGCATCACGGTAATGCCGTAGAGCGGTGGGTGACTTATGGGGTGCAAACCGTGCCGCTGTATTTAGCGGTGGCCTTGGTCAAAGCCGGGCTGCGCTGGGGGCAAACCTACGGCGATTCTAAGGACGGCATGCACTTTGAGCTGCTGGTGCACAAGGTCATTGCCAAGTCGAAGTAGTCGATCGGGGGTGGGGCACGGCTGAAACTCTTGCCCAGCAAAATTGCCCCACCCACGATGGGTCTCCAATCCAAATGAGGCTCCAACGCGTATCCATTGAGTCAGCTGAGTGAGTTGAGTCAGGCAAGTGAGTTGAATTGGCTGAACTGGCCAAGTCAACAGTCGATACCCATTCAGAGGGGCTGCTGTGGAAAATCAGCCCGAGAAGACGCTGCATTATGCCCTTTACGAATGCCCTTTACGAATGCCTTTTCCAATGCCCGGTTCTCGCCTAATAAAGCCTTAACAAACTAGGTGCAGCCCCTCTCCGCAGCTCTCAAACCCTTGGCTGACAAGATATCTGAGAAATCCTTAATCCCCAATAGCCTAAAATTTTGTCAATTCTCAGGATATTTTCATTTTCAACTATTTACATCCAAACAGAATGTGCGCTATTGTAGTTCTTAAGTGAACTGTACGAGATTCGACAGTTGAAAACGGAATCAAATTCACCTCAAGTCAAGGATCATTGATATGAAACGCTTCATGCTTGCTACGCTATCTGCCGCTGTTCTGCAATCTGCTTTTGTGGCTGGTGCGTTCGCCGCTAAACCCCCTTCAGGCGACGCCAACCCCAGCGATCTGGCCAACACTTCCGTCGATACCAGTGAAGTGATCTATCGCGGCAACACCCCGGTTCGCACGAGCGATCGCACCGCCGTTCGTCCGCCCTCTGGCGAT
>DATNOW010000963.1:0-2390 GCA_036703515.1 Chroococcidiopsis sp. | reverse complement strand
GCAGATAGAGCAACAGCATATCGACAAACACGCCCGAAAAGCCCACCACGCCAAACCGCAAGAACCGCTGGATCGGTAGCCCATAGCGCGATCGCAAACGCCCCACCCGTCCGGTCGAAAACCGCAGTCGAGCCAGGTGTTGCAGGTAGGCGACATACTGCTTCCAGGTGACTTTGCTCTCCCCTTCTAGGCGCTCTTGAAAAACATAGCCAGCCTCCGCGATCGCGTCGATCTGACCCCGCGCGATCACCTCCAGCAAAATTTTGTAGCCCAGTGGGTTGAGCCGCTGCCCGGCGATCGCCTCTCGCCGCACCATAAAATAACCGCTCATCGGGTCAGTGACGCGCCCCAGCACCCCCGGCAGCAGCAGCAACCCGAGGGTTTGGGCCCCCCGCGATAAGATGCGCCGCGCCAAACTCCAGTCGCTCACCCCGCCGCCCTCTACGTGACGGCTGGCCACCGCTAAATCTGCCCCCTTGCCCAATTCATCGAGCAGCTTGAGCAGCACCTCGGGCGGGTGTTGCAGGTCGCCGTCAATCACCCCTAAAAACGCTCCCCGCGACGCCTGCCAGCCGCGAATCACCGCCGTAGATAGCCCTTTTTCGCCCCGACGGCGCATCACCCGCAGCTGTGGATAGTGGGGCATCAAGTCTTGGGCCACCTGCCAGGTGCGATCGGGGCTGTCGTCATCGACAATGATCAGCTCATAGCGCTGAGGCAAAGCCCGATCGAGCAAATCTGACAAGATTTGAACTAAATTGGCCACGTTGCCCGCCTCGTTGTAGGTCGGCACCACCAGCGACAGCGTAATCTTGGCCCCAGACATATCTGCCCCAGACAGGCCTGCCTCAGATGTCAGTGCAGCAACGATCAGCGCCCCCGATGGCACAGGCAGCAGCGGAGAATGGGGGTCTTCGAGGTAGGGTTCAGCAACAGACAAGGATACAGCCTCCAAAATGTGTGGCCTTGCGGCAAGAACGGCTCAGAATCAATAGCGATAGTGATATCGAGGATTATTAAGAGCAATCGATCTAGTATTGGGTGCGCCCTGGGCGTTAATGGCACGAGCGATCGGGATCCGGCGCGATCGAGATCGGAAAAAATGGCGATCGCTACATCTTCGATAGGATAAACAGTAAGTGACCCTTGATGATTTCTATCTTGATGTTTTCTCTCTATTGCTTTGTATGCTTTCTATGGCTTTGTATGCTTTCTATATAGACAGGATTCCCCCAACTTAGACAGGATTACTCCAACGTCAATACGTTACTCCTGACATAATCAAGTTTCTCCAAACTCACCGCTTTGCTCCAAACTCACCGCTTTGCTCCAAACTCACCGCTTTGCTCCAAACTCACTGTTTTGCTTGCTCTTTGCCCTCTTAATCTTTTTCTCTCGAATCCAGCTTAATCCGGCTGGTCTAATCATTTAATTTTGCTATTGCTGGTGCGCCATGTCGTCCAACACTCCATTTTGGGATTTCAGTCGCTTTTTGAAAACCCTGTCTTATTTTGATGCGCTGCCGGGTCTCGGTTGCCTATGGCGCTGGCTCGGTTGGCCCCCAGCCCTTGATCCGTCGCTTAATCCGCCGCTTGATCCATCAACTAGTCCAGACAGCACGGGCGATCGCCCCCAGGAGCACACTTTGTTTGACTTCACAACCCTCTCCCCCGTAGCCCTCAGCGCCACGTGGGGCGCACTGGATGACGTTGTCATGGGCGGCGTCAGCGCCAGCACCCTCCAGCCTACCGCTGACGGGGCGCTGTTTACCGGCAACGTCTCCATCGCCAACTCCGGCGGCTTTGCCTCTGTGCGCACCCGCAACTTTACCCAACCGCTTGATCTCTCGGCCGATAGCGGCATCCACCTGCAGATCAAGGGAGACGGCAACCGCTATAAGTTCTTGATGCGCAGCGATGTTGGCTGGGACAGCCTGGCCCATGCCTACTCCTTTGATACTCCTACCGATCAATGGTGCGATGTGTATATCCCATTTGCGTCTCTGGTGCCCGTCTTCCGGGCCAAGACCGTAGCCAACGCGCCCCCGTTTAATGCGGCGCAGGTCTATTCTATGCAGCTAATGCTCAGCAAGTTTGAGTATGACGGTGCGCTCAATCCTCACTTTACCCCCGGACGCTTTGCCCTCTGCATTGCCAAAATTCAAGGCTATTCGGCTTAGGGGTATTCATTGGTCTTCCTGTAATGAAGTAATGAAGCGAGATTCTATTTTTTATAGACTGTTTCAGCAGTCGCCTTCACTCCTGTTTGAGCTGCTCGAAACCCCGCCAGCCAATGCTGCCGACTATCGCTTTGACTCTGTTGCCGTCAAAGAGCCAAAGTTTGAAATTGACGGTGTGTTTTTGCCGCCCGAAACTGACAGCGCCGGAGTC
>DATNOW010000962.1:0-2937 GCA_036703515.1 Chroococcidiopsis sp. | reverse complement strand
CCAAGAAATCGTAAGGCTCAGCAATTGCTCAACGATCTGCAACATCCGCCGCAAGCAGGGCGCTAGGGATTCTATCCTCTGGCAGACAGATAGCGGTTCTCGACGCTCTAGAATACGTCCGGACTATGTTCGATTGCTCGCTAATTCTCGAATTTGCGACTACTTTGTGATTATATTGTCCGAGAAAGATATCGGTCATCGGAGCCAGCGTTCAGACTTGGTTTCCATTTGATTATGAATATCGTTCCAAGTTTCAAAGTGCCAAGTTTCAAAGTGCTAAGTTTCAGCGGGTCAAGTTTCAAAGTGGTGGAGGCGTAATGGACAGTCAGTTTTCTCAGATTAGGCGAGTTTTTGGTAGACGCAAGCTGATGGTGGCTACCTTGGCCGCAGGCTTTGCGGCAGCGGTGCGCCCGATTTCAGCAGAAGCCGTGACTACAGACACCGATGGTTTAGTGGCCGGGGCGGTGACGATCCCGGTGGCGGATGGCGAAATTCCAGCCTATCGGGCCATGCCAGCGACTGGGGGGCCATTCCCAGTGGTGCTGGTGGTGCAAGAAATTTTTGGGGTACATGAATACATTCAGGATGTGTGCCGTCGCTTTGCCCAAGAGGGCTATCTGGCGATCGCCCCCGAAATGTTTGCCCGCCAGGGAGATGTGTCTCAGCTCGGCAGCATTGACGAAATCCGCCCGATTGTGGCCCGGGTGCCTGATACGCAGGTGCTGTCAGATCTAGATGCGGCAGTGGTCTGGGCGGCTGAGTCGGGCAAGGGCGACACCGAAAAGCTGGGGATCACTGGCTTTTGCTGGGGTGGGCGGATTGTCTGGCTGTATGCAGCGCACAGTGCCCAGCTCAAGGCCGGTGTGGCTTGGTATGGGCGTTTGGTGGGGCAGACTACAGCGCTACAGCCGCAGTTTCCAACGGATGTGGCAAGTTTGATCGATGTGCCGGTGCTGGGTCTGTATGGCGGGGCCGATGACGGCATTCCGGTAGCCACCGTCGAACAAATGCGGCAGGCCCTGCAAGCTAGCAGCAGCCCCTCAGAGATTGTGGTCTATCCAGATGCGCCCCACGGCTTCCACGCCGACTATCGCCCCAGCTACCGACCTGAAGCCGCTCAAGATGCGTGGCAGCAGCTATTGGCCTGGTTCCGCCAAAACGGAGTTGGGTAGCAAGTAGCAAGGATTAGGGAGGCGATCGCCTTGCTGTCGCGCTCAATCAGCGATCGCCTTTTCTGACCGTGCCCATTGTTTAGCTATGGGCATGGCTGGGGGCATGGCTGGGGGCATGGCTGGGGGCATGGCTGGGGGCATGGGTGCGGGCTTTATACTCTGTAACCCAGGCATAATTGCATCATCGGTTGAGGGAGAACCTCTTAAGATCAGAATGTACCTAAGTTTTCAGGCGTAGATCGTGAAACGGATTGTTCTGATTGCTGGGTTTGAGTCGTTTAATGCTGACCTCTATCGGCAGTCTGCCCAACTCGCGCAAGCGCGTTGTCCGGCGCTAGAAATCCAGGTGTTTAGCGATCGCGACTTGGCGGCGAATCCGGCAGCGGTAGAGGCAGCCCTGCAAACGGCCGACGTATTTTTTGGCAGTCTTTTGTTTGACTACGACCAGGTGATGTGGCTGCGCGAGCGCACCCAGTCGATCCCCACCCGGTTAGTGTTTGAGTCAGCCCTAGAGCTGATGAGCCTGACCCAACTGGGCAAGTTTGCCATCGGTGACAAACCCAAGGGCATGCCCAAACCGGTGCAGTTTATTCTCAGTAAGTTTGGCGGCAGTCAGCGCGAAGAAGACAAGCTGGCAGGCTATATCAGCTTTTTGAAGGTGGGGCCTAAGCTACTCAAGTTTATTCCGGTTGGCAAGGTGCAAGACCTGCGCAACTGGCTGATCATCTACGGCTATTGGAATGCAGGCGGCTGCGAAAACGTGGCGGCGATGCTGTGGTTCTTAGCTCAGACCTATCTGGGGCTGACGGTGGGCGATATTCCGCCACCGCTCGAAACGCCCAACATGGGTTTGCTGCACCCCGACTATCCGGGCTATTTTGAGTCGCCCCAGGCCTATTGGCAGTGGTATCGGGAACGGTTGCCTGTGTCATCGGCTGTGTCATTGGCTATGTCATCGGCTGGGGGATCAACCCAGGCTGCTCTGCCTTGTCCTGATCCCGATACAGCGCCGAAGGTTGGGCTATTGCTCTACCGCAAGCACGTGATCACCCGCCAACCTTATATTCCCCAGCTGATCCGCCACTTTGAAGCGGCGGGGCTGATCCCGCTGCCGATCTTTATCAACGGGGTGGAAGGGCATGTGGCCGTGCGCGACTGGCTGACGACGGCCCACGAACAAGAGCAGCGGCAGCGGGGTGTGGTAGAAACGCGATCGCTTTCCCCTGAGGCGGTAGCGGTGGATGCGATCGTTTCTACGATTGGGTTTCCGCTGGTGGGCGGCCCGGCTGGCTCCATGGAAGCGGGGCGGCAGGTGGAGGTGGCTAAACGGATCCTCAGCGCCAAGAATGTGCCCTATTTTGTGGCGGCTCCGCTGCTGATCCAAGATATCCATTCCTGGACGCGCCAGGGCATCGGCGGGCTGCAAAGTGTGGTGCTCTATGCCCTGCCAGAGCTGGATGGGGCGATTGATCCCGTCCCTCTAGGCGGGCTGGTGGGCGATCGCATCTACCTGGTGCCAGAGCGGGTCAAACGCTTGACCGGGCGCATTAAAGCCTGGATTGCCTTGCGCCACAAACCAAACCGCGATCGCAAGGTGGCGATTATTCTCTACGGTTTTCCGCCAGGCTATGGAGCGACGGGAACTGCCGCGCTGCTGAACGTGCCCCAATCGCTGCTCAAATTGCTCCAGGCCCTGCAAGCCCAAGGGTATAGCGTGGGCGATCTGCCGGAGGATGGCGAAACCCTGATTCGACAGGTGCAGGCC
>DATNOW010000961.1:0-6122 GCA_036703515.1 Chroococcidiopsis sp. | reverse complement strand
TTTTAAGCAGGCTTGCTGACTCGCCTCTGCCATGTGATCCATGGCGACGGCTATAATCGACTGTCCGTTAAAGACTGTGAACTCTTGATCTATGCTGCACTCTGAGCGAATTGAATCGGTCAAAGCGGGGCTCACCGGGGGCGGCGCGATCGCCCTGGCGGTGGTGGCGATCGCCGTGGTTCAAACCGGCCTGGCGGCTAACTTGCCAATCGACTCAGGGGTGCTGCCATTTGTCTTGGGGGCACCGTTTGCCTTGGGCACACTGGAAGGCTGGCTGAGTGGGGCGATCGCCGTTTTGGCGGGTTTTTTGTTTGGCGTCACCTATCGTTATGTGGTGCGCACCGATTCTAACCCGCACCTCAAAACCGGCGCGGTGATGGCCTTTGGCTTGGTGCGCGGCCTGGCGCAGGTGGATGTGGGGGTGTCGCTGGGTAGTGAGACGTGGCTGCTGCCGGTGTTTGTGGTCGAAAGTGTGGGGCTATTTGCGATCGCCCGCTTTACGGTGGATTGGGCCATGCAACGGGGTTGGGTCAATCCGTTTGGTGCGGCCGGTGACACGGTCAATGCTGAGCCAACGGCCACGGGCAATCTGCACCCGGCCCAGGCAACGACGCGATCGCTATTGGACTAACGCCGCCTTGACTCCAGGGGATTCAATCCATGATCCTAACCCCAGCGGAATTTGCGGGAAATGTTATTCCGGCACGATTTCGGTGACAACGCGCCCCCCGCTGACCACAATCGTTTCATTTTCGAGTTTGCCGATGGCCTCAGGACCGCGCACCCGCATCGGTGGGTTGAGCTGACGATAGTCGACGTTGCCGGTGGCGTTAAGGCGATCGTCGGGCACCGACCAGGTTAGGCGATCGGCAACCATCTGCGACCGATTGCGTTGGGCGACGGCGCGCACATTACCGGTGAAATAAAACACCTGCTGGGCCAGGTCGGCCCGTCCGCGATCGGCCCGCAGTGTTACCTGCTGCTGTCGGTGAACGGCCGTCAGCGGCTCGTCTGAAACGAGCGTTTGGGCATTGGGGCTCCAGATCAAGATGCTGCTCGATACCCGCACGGGCGGACTGCCCAGATCAAGCTGTGCCCCCTGTCGGAGAGTGACGATTTTAGTTTTGAGGTCAAGCTCGGCCGTTTTGCCTACGGCTGTGTCGACAATTTGCCGGTCGCGCAGGCGTTCTACCCGAATGGGGCGATCGCTCAACACCTTATCTTCGTCGATCAGCCAAGTCAGATGTTCACCCTGCATGCGCAGATCGGGATCGCGCGATAGCCCAACCACCTGTTTTGAGACTTCTAAGCGGCGCTCTTTATTAAAAAATTTGGCCTCGCCACCGGTGACGCGGAAGCGGGGATGGGTGGCGACCACGTTGTTGCGAATGGTGATGACGCCTTCTGCGGGCACCCACTCGAGCTGATCACCCTTGAGTACGGCTCCGCTGCGCAGATCGGTGGCGACCACATCGCCCTGCAAAATAATGCGCTTACCGTCTTGCTGCACTTGCCCGCGCTGCGATTTGACCCGCAGGATGGGCTTGTTGTCATCATATAAATCTCCAGACAGGCTAACGGCCTGGGCAACTTCTTCGTTTTGGCTGTAGGCGACTTGGTCAGCGCGAATTTTCCAGACCGTCTCGCCGTCCTCATTAGCCTGTTCTAGAGTGACGTTGTTAAACGTCAGGTTGCCGCTGATGTCGCTGGCGGCCTCGGTGTCTTCTTCGATGCGCTCAGCGGTGCGGCTTTTGGTGCGACAGCTAACGGTGCCTACCATCATTGTTAGCAGCAGCAGCCCGATCAGCGATCGCCGCCCGATGCCTGTCCAATTCCATGAACGTTGCATTAAACCCTGCATTGCATTTTTGCCCATGACCTGGTTAGCCCATTCCTTATGCTGTCTTCGCAGACCCGCCCAATCCAAGTCCACCACGCTACCGCTATATCTTACAAGACTTACGCGGTGTGCTGGTTTGTCAATGTCCTAACGCCAGTTGTGTGCACTGCCCGCAGCCCTACGGCCACGATGATTTTTGGTTTTTACGATGGTTTACCCATACTCTGGTTTACCCATAGACGGTAGACGAAAGCTATGGCTAAAAGGCTCCGCAGATCTGTCGCAGATCTTTTATGATTCTGAGGCACAAAAATAGCAGCGGTCTGCACCGTAAACACCGTGCAGACCGCTGGCTGAAAATCTATGGTTGGGACTCTATGACTGGAATCCTATAACTGGCAATAACCCATGAACTGGAAACCTAAACTGGAGTCCCACCAGACGATGTTAGGCGATTCCCAGAGAAAATCTACCCTTCGACTCCGCTCAGGGTGCAAGCTAGCTGAGCGAAGTCGAAGCTAGCGGGTAGTGTCTTCCTCAGAGATCTGCTTAATCGTCGGACTGATCATCAATCAAGCTGATGCCTGACAGTGGGCGATAGGTGTAATTTTGCCGGGGCGTTTTCTGGATGTCTTCTTTGATCGAATCTAAATCGATGTAGCGGTCAGACACATTGATCAAACTATCGCTGGTCATTGAGCGCAGGCTGACTACCTCAACCCGCACGCCGCGATAGCTCACCGCATCCACAGCATAGGCCAGGTCGCCATCGCCGCTGACCAGCACAGCCGTGTCGTAGGAGCCCACCAGAGCCATCATGTCGACTGCGATTTCGACGTCAAGATTGGCCTTTTTAGAGCCGTCGGGGAGCTGCACTAAATCCTTGGCAATGACCCGATAGCCATTGCGCCGCATCCACAGCAAAAAGCCCTGCTGCTTTTCGTTGGTGCGATCGACACCGGTATAGAAAAACGAACGCAAAAGCCGTGAGCCTGCGGTCAACCGGCAGAGTAGCTTGGTGTAGTCGATTTCGATGCCCAGCTGCAGCGCGGCGTAAAACAGGTTAGAACCGTCGATAAAAATAGCAACCCGCCCTCGATTTTCTAGCACCTGTTCGGGTGTGAATATCGCATCATTTTCAGATTGGTTAAACATGATTTTTATACCTCAAAGTTTTTATGGGAGTTCGTGCAACGGGGGGTCGCGATTAAGGCAACTAGGGAGACTTAAATAAAACTGAACGTTTTACACTGCAATAACTCAGCCGGGGGGATCCAGTCTCCGGAAAATGGGTTGGGGATCACGGAGTGGTTGCCCTGGACTAAGTACTCCCCACTGGGCCTGCTGATCGATCAATAGCAATGAATCGATAGGAACTGTATTGAAGTCGGCAGTAAATCCAAGCTGATGGTAGATTGCACTGCTGATTGTCGGGATGATCGGCGATAGCAGATAGGCTGCAAGGCGCACGGTCTCTAAAACGGTGTAGAGCACTTCTTCTACAGCTGACTGCTGCCCCTCTTTGTAAAGTTTCCAGGGGGCTTGTTCGTCGATGAACTTGTTACTTGCGCGAACTAGCGTTAACACTGCTTCGCAAGCGTGGCTAAATGCTAGTGATTCATAGGCATGAATGACTTCGCTGCTCAAACTCAGCCCTTTGGACTTGAGCGTGTTGTCTGTAGAAATTTGATCGGGGGCAATGTTGGGGACGCAGCGATCGCAATATTTGTGCGCCATCTGCAGGGTGCGATTGAGCAAATTGCCCAGATCGTTGGCCAGGTCAGCGTTTAAAATATTGACGAATCGAACTTCATTAAAGTCACCGTCTCGTCCAAATTCTATCTCTTTCAAGAAATAAAATCTCACGGCATCGGCCCCGTAGCGACTGGCCAAATCGACGGGATCAATGGTATTGCCAAGGCTTTTGCCCATTTTCTGACCGTCTTTGGTCAAAAAACCATGTCCAAACACGCGCTCGGGTAAGGGTAGCCCGGCCGACATCACCATTGCGGGCCAATAGACGGCATGAAACCGCAGGATATCTTTGCCAATCAGATGCAGGTTGATCGGCCACCACTTGCCGATCGCATTCTCTAGGGTGGGTTCATCCTCGGGATCGATCAAGGCGGTGACGTAGCCCAAAAGCGCATCAAACCAGACATAGAGCGTATGGCTGGGGTCGGTGGGCACCGGAAACCCCCAGTCGAGGTTGACCCGCGAGATCGAAAAATCTTGTAGCCCTTGGCTGACAAAGCTCAGCACTTCGTTGCGGCGAATGTCGGGCTGGATGAAGTCAGGACGCTCAGCGTAGAGTGCCTCTAGCTTGGCTTGGTAGCTCGATAGCTTAAAGAAATAATTGCTCTCATCACGCCATTCGGCCTCTTGGTTGACGTGAATGGCGCAGCGATGACCGTCAAGCAAATCGCGCTCTTCTTTAAATTCTTCGCAGGCGACGCAATACCACCCCTGCTGCTGGCCAAGGTAGATGTCACCGTTTTCCCAAACGCGCATGAAGAATTCGCGCACCAGCGCTTCGTGACGGGGGGCAGTGGTGCGGCTAAAGCGATCGTAGGAAATATTTAACTGCTGCCACAGCGACTTGAAGCCATCGACGATCAGGTCACAGTGTTCTTGGGGCGATCGCCCTAGGGATTCAGCCGTGCGCTGAATTTTTTGCCCGTGTTCGTCGGTGCCTGTGATAAACAAAACAGGACGTCCTTTCAAACGCTGAAATCGGGCAACGGCGTCTGCTGCAATGGTGGTGTAAGCACTACCAATATGGGGCAGACCGTTTACATAATAGAGGGGGGTTGTCAGTGCAAATGTGCCGTTATTTGTGGCGATCGAGTTCATAAGAGCAGGGTATCATAATGCCCGCCGAAGGGCTGTCCCCACTATACACGAGGGACTTTCTTTCATGGTTGGGGTTGTTAACGTGGATTTGTTTTAATCTCATTGAGAGAATCGCTGAGATTACGCCGATTGCGCCAATTCAAAGGATAAATTTACCGCAATTTCTGCCGATTTCACTCTAAAAACGTTACGAGTATTGGCAAATCTTGTTAGTCCTTTATTTTAAGCATTGACAAAGTGTAAATATTTACTATTTTAAGCTTAAAAACCACTGATAATAATTCAGAGATTGTTAAAATCCTCAACCTTGGAATGTGACGTTCAAACATGAAAACGTCATCAAGCGTTGCGCTTTACGCCCTGCAAAATGTCTTGCGAGCTGCCGATTTAAGTCAGTCTGCGATACCTTGTGGCAGCTTGCGACAATTTTACTTCGTCCAAATTTCGTCCAAATTTCGTCCAAATTTCGTCCAAATTTCGTCCAGAACTGCATCAAAAAAGGGGTTCGATCGAACCCCTTTTTTGATGTGTACCTGCGTGTATGGCTGTGTGTTCCTAGGTGTGGCAGGCAGCCCACTAGACCTTAGGGTGCGATCGCGTAGATCGTGGTTGTGCCGCTGACTTCGTTGGCGACGACCAGCAGGGCGGAGTCGATGGGGCTATCTTCGGCCGCAATGTACAGCAGACCTTCTGGGCCGAGATCGCCGACTGCTAGGAGCTGCTCGGCGGACGGCACGGGATCGCCATCCTCGTTGGTGGCGCTGAAGGTATCTTCATCGAACGGCAGGGCAAAATCGCGCCGGTTGGCGTAGCTGATAAAGCTGGGAGCCGTGGGGTTAGTGATGTCATAGACCATGACGCCGCCGATGCGCTCTAGCCCAATTAAGGCATAGGTGCGATCGCCCACCTGCGCTAGGGCTAACCCTTCGGGCTCTGGCCCTTTGTTGTCGCTGCGGTTGTCGCTGTTATTTTCGGTATTGTTGGCGTTAAAGCTATTGGGCAGGGTTTGGGCCAAGATGCGCTCAAAGGCATCGCCGCTGTCAAACACGAGATTGCCCGATTCATCCCAAATCGAAAACGATCGCCCGCCCAGCACGTAGAGCTGTTCGTACTGGCCATCGCCATTGGCATCGCCTAGGGTTTGGGTGACCGTCAGCCGACCCAGAGCCGTGTCAGCTTGCAGGGCGGCCGCGTCTGGAAATGCGGCGGGATCAAGCGCCAGGTCTGCAACACGGGCTTCTTCACCAAAGCCGTCGTAGTCGCGCGAGTCGCCTTCATTGGCGGTGACGAGATAGGTGCGGCCATTGACGTTATAAGCGGCGATCGCGTCGGGTTGGTACATGCCAAACAGGTTGTCGTAGGTGGCGATCGCGATCGCATCATCCTTATCGCTGGCGTCGAGGCCGTTGCCCGCCTCGCTGTGGGGCTT
>DATNOW010000960.1:0-5552 GCA_036703515.1 Chroococcidiopsis sp. | reverse complement strand
CCATTGCCACGCCGAATTCATCGATCATCACCCACCAAGGACGACACTATTATTGCGCTAAAGGTGTCTATTTCGCTAAAGGTGTCCTCTCAGGTGCACCCTGCCGCAGATAGCTGTGCGGAAGATGAGTCGTGCGTAAGGGCACATCACAAAAGATTAATTAATGTGTGTGAATTCTTAAGCAAACTCTAAGTTGCGTCCCAGCGGAGATTTGGTATTCCTGTCGAGAATGAAACGGTGAACTCCAAACGCTTTCTTCTCATCTATGTTGATTTTTACTGCCTGCGAACCCCGAGACCGTGAATCTCTTGACCGTGAATCGCTCGACCGTGAATCCCTGGAGCTTGAACCCCGAAACCGTGAATCCCTCAGCCCGGAATCAGGACAGCGTGAATCGTCGTGGTTAACCTTGACTGAACAAAATTTTCACGGCGCAGTGTTACAGGTAGCGCACCCTGTCTTGGTGGACTGCTGGGCAACTTGGTGTATGCCCCGGCGGCCGGCGCACCCCGTGCTCAGTACTCTCGCTGAGCAGTTTGCCGATCGCATTACCATTGGGCGGTTGAATATCGCCAATTCTGCGCGGTTAGCCGCTCGCTATGGCATTCGGGCGGTGCCGACTTTGCTGCTGTTTAGTCATGGGCAGGTGGTGCATCGCACGATTGGCGCACCCTGCGAAGAGGCGATCGCCCACCGTCTTACCTCACTTCTGTCTGCCCCCGTGTCTAGTCAGCAGGTCGTGAGCTACCGATGAATCCTTTACCGTTAAATCATCTGCCGATGGATTTGAAATCGGCGCTCTATCACCGTGACTTAGCGGTTGGCGAAATTCTGTTTACCCAAGGCGAGCCGTCTGAGGCGATTTTTGTGGTCGAAGTGGGATGTATTTTGCTGATGAACTATACCGATCACGGCCAGCAGATTAACCATTACAGCGTCAGGGCCGGGGAGATGTTTGCTGAACTGGTGCTGTTTAAGGATACCTATGTCTGTTCGGCGATCGCCAGCGCCCCTTCCCGAGTGCTGGTTTTACCCAAATCTGCATTTTGGCGGGCCCTCAACCCCACCACCGATCTCGCCGCCATGTTTATGTCTCAACTGGCCAAGCGACTCCACGAAAGCAAGCTGCTGCTCGATTTGCGCAGCATTCGCTCTGCCCCCCAGCGGGTATTACATTATCTCCGGTTGATGTCGCCCGCCCCCGATCAAACGCCCGATCAAACGATTGTGCTCGATCGCCCGCTCAAAGAGATTGCCTATGATTTAGGACTAACGCCCGAATCGCTGTCGCGAGCGCTGAAGCACCTGCAAGGGGTGGGTGCTATTACCCGCAAGCAGCGGCAGATTACATTTCATCAACCCTGACTCAGAATTGATCGGCGTCATGGACGACCCTAGCCTTGCTCGGTAGACTGGGGCTACTCCCACTTCCTTAGTTAGGGTATGGATTCGTCGGGTACTTTCTCTATGCGGCAAGAACATCGCGTCTTGGAATCGTTAGCGGCCCTTAGCTATCGCGCTGGCGATTTGGAGAGTTATCTCGATGAGATTGCCAGCGGGGTCAGCCGCCTCATCCAGTCAGACTGGTCGATTGTGACCATTTGTGAGGGGGAGGCGGGGAGAGTGTTGGCCAACAGTCTTGGGCGCGGGCTCAGCGATTGCGAATTTTCGACCCACGGCACGCTGGTGGCGGAAGTGGTGCAAACGGGGCGATCGCTGATCATCGAAGATATCCGCACCGAATCGCGTTCGGCTATGCCGCCCGATGGCTATCTCTGCTATCTGGGCATCCCGCTCAAAACGCCGACGGGGGATGTGATCGGCACGATTTGTTCGTTTTTGCGGCAGCCGCGTCAGTTTTCTGAAGCCGAGGTGCGCATGGTTGAGCTTTTTGCCGAGCGGGCCGCGATCGCGATCGACAACTATCGCCTTTATCACCAGCAGCAGCAGTTTAATGAACGCCTAGAGCGAGAGGTAGCTACCCGCACTGAAGAACTGCGGATTTCGCAAGCGACTTTGATCGAACGCGAACGACTGGCGGCGATTGGTGAGTTTACGGCGATGATTGTGCATGAGCTGCGCAATCCGCTGACGACGGTAGAACTGGGCCTCCGCTACGCCCACCGCAAGCTGAGCGAAACCGGCGACCCCGAACGGCTGGCGATCGCTCTGAGCGAGTCTGCCCGCCTCAAACACCTGCTCAACGAGATTTTGCTCTATGCCAAACCGCAAGAGTTGAAGCGATCGCAGCTTAACTTAACCCGCTTTTTGCAGGATTTGCTCGGGCAACTACGTGAGATGCCCGAGGCCAGCGATCGCCACATTACTCTCACCAGCGATCGCCCCGATGTCGAAATCGTCGGCGATGTCGATAAGCTCACCCAGGTCTTCATCAACCTGATCCGCAACGCCGCCGAGGCGATCGCCGCCCATGAAACCGTACGCTGTCAGATTACAGCCGCCGCCCAACCCGATCAAATTTGCGTCCACATTCACAACGGCGGCGACCCCATCCCCGCCGAAATTTTACCCAAGCTAACGACTCCGTTTTGCTCTACCAAGCCATCGGGCACGGGGTTAGGGCTAGCCATTGTCAAGCGGATTGTAATGGCCCACGGCGGCGATTTGGCGATCGCTTCTGATCTTGAAACTGGCACCACGGTGAGCGTTTGTCTGGCGATCGCCCCAGTGCGGTCATAGGCAGGGCGAGGTCTCCTGACGGTTTAGATCATGCTGCGCCAGACGGCTGGTTAACGCACCTGTTCAAAATCAGAAGCCAAAACGAATCGTCCCAGAAATACCAAAATAAATATCCAAAACAAATATTCCAAATCAAGTTATGATCAACCACAAGCTAGGGGTGCCTGTGTTTCTAACCAGGCTGAGATCACACCCTTAGAACCTGAGACTGGGTCATGCCAGCGAAGGGAAGCGGTTTACTTGAGGATATTTGAATATGCGGACGAACTGGCTCGCTGCTCGGCGGGGTCACTCTAACGTGACCCAAATGCACTATGCCCGTCGGGGGCATACCACTGAAGAGATGCAGTATGTGGCAGATCGCGAAGGGTTGCCCGTTGACTTGATTCGCGATGAGGTGGCGCGGGGGCGGATGATCATCCCCGCCAACATCAACCATCCCAACCTAGAGCCAATGGCGATCGGCATCGCGTCGCGCTGCAAGGTCAATGCCAATATTGGCGCATCGCCCAACTCATCAGGGTTAGAAGAAGAATTGGCAAAGCTGCATCTGGCCGTCAAATATGGCGCAGATACCGTGATGGATTTGTCTACGGGTGGTGGCAATTTAGATGAAATTCGCACCGCGATCATTCAAGCCTCGCCCGTTCCCATTGGCACCGTGCCGATCTACCAGGCGCTGGAATCGGTGCACGGCAAAGTCGAAAATCTGACGCCCGATGATTTTCTGCACATCATCGAAAAGCATGCCCAGCAAGGGGTCGACTACATGACCATCCACGCGGGCATTTTGATCGAGCATTTGCCCTTAGTGAGAGGCCGCCTGACCGGCATTGTGTCGCGCGGCGGCGGCATCCTCGCCCGGTGGATGCTGCACCATCATCAACAAAACCCGCTATACACCCATTTCCGCGACGTTATCGAGATCTTTCAACGCTATGACGTGTCGTTCAGTTTGGGTGATTCACTCCGTCCGGGGTGTTTGCATGATGCCTCCGACGCGGCACAGCTTGCGGAACTCAAAACCCTTGGACAACTGACGCGCCTCGCTTGGGAACACGACGTGCAGGTGATGGTTGAAGGGCCAGGCCATGTGCCGATGGATCAAATCGAGTTTAACGTGCGCCAGCAAATGGAAGAGTGCTCGGAAGCGCCCTTTTATGTGCTGGGGCCGCTCGTGACCGATATTGCGCCGGGGTATGACCACATTACCTCTGCCATTGGTGCAGCCATGGCCGGATGGTACGGCACTGCGATGCTGTGCTACGTGACGCCCAAGGAGCATTTGGGGCTACCCAACGCCGAAGATGTGCGCAATGGGCTGATCGCCTACAAAATTGCGGCCCATGCAGCGGATGTAGCCCGTCATCGCACGGGAGCCCGCGATCGCGACGATGAACTCTCCCGCGCCCGCTACCACTTTGCCTGGAACCGCCAATTTGAGCTATCGCTTGATCCAGAGCGCGCCCGCGAATATCACGACGAAACGTTGCCCGCCGACATCTACAAAACGGCCGAATTTTGTTCAATGTGCGGGCCCAAGTTTTGCCCCATGCAAACCAAAGTCGATGCCGATGCGCTCACCGAGCTAGAGCAGTTCTTAGCCAAAGAAACCGTGCGATCGCACTAGGGCGCAGAGCATTGGTTTTGCCCCTGCAACCGGGGCTGTGCTCTGCGGGGTAAGAGGGCGATCCGCGATCGCCCTCTCGCCTATCCGCACGAATAAATCTAATGTATTTTAAATTACAAATTAATCTTCCATGGCATAAGACGATCGCGATACTGCCACTGTAGTTTGCTAGTGGTCATTGCAGTGATTGCATTAGCCAGGCAACGCTATGCGGATTCTGCTCGTCGAAGACGATAGCCAGTTGACCGAATCGTTAACCGAAGCGCTAACAGCCCAGCGCTATGTAGTCGATACCGTCACCGACGGCGAACACGCTTGGGAGAAAACCCAAACCTTTGACTATGACCTGATTTTGACCGACGTCACCCTCCCCCGACTCGACGGCATTCGCCTATGCCAACGGTTGCGCGATCGCGGCTATGGTTCACCCGTGCTGATGTTAACCGCCCGCGATACCAGCCAAGACAAAGTGATTGGGCTAGACGCCGGAGCCGACGCCTACATGGTCAAACCCTTTAACCTGCAAGAACTGCTCGCCCAGATTCGAGCATTGCTCAGACGCGGGCAGATTGGCAGCAGCCCGAGCTTAAGCTGGGGCGACCTGACCCTCAACCCCGCCAGCTACGAAGTCACCTATGGGCGATCGCCCATCCGCCTCACCCCCAAAGAATTTGCCCTGATGGAAGCCCTTCTGCGCCACGGCAAACGCGTCCTCAGCCGCACCGCCATCATGGAACACGTATGGGCCTGGCAAGAGCCCCCCGAAGAAAACACCATCAAAACTTACATCAAAAACCTACGCGCCAAACTCCAAGCCGCCGGAGCCCCCAAAGACCTGATCGAAACCGTGCATGGCGTGGGTTATCGGTTGAAGCCGTTGGATTGAGGGGAGAGGGTGGTTCGGCTGCGCTCACCAACCGGGTAGTAAAGGGTACGAAATACTCACATTGAGCAACGCCCCAACCCTAAGACCAAATCTGGCCCCTGCAATGCGGAGCGCTCAAACAAATCCTAGCCAGCCAAAACGTGCGGAGGGAGGTGTGGAGGGACGTGCTTCGTCCTTCCACTGGGGGTTTGGGGGCTAGCCCCCAAAAGGCCATTCGGTTCCAAAGATAGCGCCATCGGTCGCCGAGGATTCTGAATTGAATAACCCAGTTACGTACCTGATCAGCTAAAAGGCGCAGAAGACATGTCTTCTGCGCCTTTTAGCTGATCAAACAAA
>DATNOW010000959.1:0-3038 GCA_036703515.1 Chroococcidiopsis sp. | reverse complement strand
AAAATACGGCTCGTTTACGGCGGTTGAAAACATCAACCTAGAGATTGCGGCTGGCTCTTATACCTGTTTGTTGGGGCCGAGTGGCTGCGGCAAGACCACAACCCTACGGATGATTGCTGGGCATGAAGGCATCACCAGCGGAGATTTGTATATTGGCGATCGCCGCGTCAACGACCTCGCCCCGGCTAAGCGCAACACCGCCATGGTGTTCCAAAGCTACGCCCTGTTTCCACACAAAACCGTGTTTCAAAACGTGGAATTTGGGCTCAAGATGCGGGGCATCGAAAAAGCCGAGCGCGCCCGTCGGGTGGGTGAAATCATTGAGGTGGTGGGGTTGAGTAAGTTTGTCGATCGCCGTCCACCGATGCTCAGCGGCGGTCAGCAGCAGCGGGTTGCCTTGGCTCGCGCCTTGGTGACGCGCCCCCAGGTGCTCTTGTTGGATGAACCGTTGAGTGCCCTTGACGAAAACCTGCGGGTCAAGACCCGAGGCGAGTTGCGCCGCCTGCAAAAGCAATTTGGCATGACCTTCATTCAGGTCACCCACGGGCAAGACGAAGCCTTTGCCCTCTCCGATCAAATTGTGGTCATGGATCACGGCCATGTGGATCAAATTGGCACCCCAGAAGATATTTTCAATCGCCCCGCCTCGCGGTTTGTGTCGCGGTTTGTGGGTGACAACAATATCTTTGTCGGCACCGTCGCCGATGTTGTATCCGACCCCGATGGCACCACCATCCAGCTCGATGTGGAAGGCATTGGCACCTTCCTCTGCCGCGGCCAGGCTGCTAATGTGGGGACGACAGCGGCCTGCTGTGTCCGCAGCGATCGCCTTTCGTTAAGCCCCTACCAA
This sequence comes from Chroococcidiopsis sp., assembly GCA_036703515.1. Taxonomy (GTDB): domain Bacteria; phylum Cyanobacteriota; class Cyanobacteriia; order Elainellales; family Elainellaceae; genus DATNOW01. The sequence continues at coordinate 2,188 of DATNOW010000959.1, read as the reverse complement.
CCGAGCGATCGCGCCACCCCCAACCAAATCACCGCTCGCATCACCTCCGTCGAATTCACCGGCTACGTCACGCGGGTGTCTTTGATGACTGAGGCCACGGGTGAGGAAATCACCTACAAAGCAAGCACCCAAGAGTGGTTGTCTCATCCGGCTAGCGAAGGTCAACTCGTCGCCCTCACCTGGGCCACCGACGATTGCATATTCCTCCCACACTAACGCGCTGACCTAGACTCCACATTGGCTAACCGAAGGCTCTCAGTCTATGCCTGCACCGCCCTACTGCTAGGTCGCCGTTCCCCCATCTTGGCTGCTCAATCACTCCCTAAAATTCACCGTCATTTAATCTACTAGAATCCCCATGACTAAGATTTCTCGTCGCAATCTGATCAGAACTGGCTTGGCCGCTGGAGCCGCTTTGGCCGCTACCCAATGCGCTCGCAGTGAAGCGCCTGTTGGCACCCCCAGCAACCCCGCCCCCGGCCCTGAAGTCAACACTAACCAGATCAAAGACGTTACCCTCCGGCTGATTGGCACGGGCGTCTCGCAGATCAACGAAATTCGCAACAAGGCGCAAGAAGACCTCGGCTTTAAGCTCGACATGCGCGCCCTCAGCACCGAAGAAAACAACCAGATCGCCATCACCCAGCCCAACCAATACGACATCTTTGACGGCGAATATTTCAGCTTGCCCTTGGTCGTGCCCTCTGGCAACCTGCAGCCCGTTGATGTCAGCAAAATCAAAGATTTCGACAAAATCGTTTCTTTCTTTACCACTGGCAAATTTGATGGCATGCCCGTCGAAACCTCCCAGGGCACGGCTCCGTTTAAGGTGATGTATTTGACTGGGCCCGACTCCAAAGAGTTTTCGCCTACCCCCACCGGCTTTGCCACCCTGATTCCGTTCCAGTACAACGCTGACACCTTGGGCTATCGCCCCGACCTCGTCGGCCGCAAGATCGAAAGCTGGGGCGAGCTGTTTAACCCCGAGTTTAAGGGCAAAACCGCCATCCTTGACATCCCTCAGATTGGCATTATGGATGCCGCCATGGTGGCTGAAGCGCTGGGTCTGATGACCTTTGGCGACAAGGGCGACATGACCAAAGAAGAAATCGACAAGATCACCGACATTTTGAAGGAGCAGAAAGCCGCCGGGCAATTCCGCGCTTTCTGGAAAACCTTTGATGAGTCGGTCAACCTGATGGCCTCGGGCGAAGTGGTGCTGCAATCGATGTGGTCGCCAGGGGTAACGGCCGTCAAAGCCAAGGGCATTGAGTGCGTCTATGCTCCGCTAAAAGAAGGCTATCGCGGCTGGGGTGGCGGCATCGGGCTGTCTAAGAACCTGTCTGGCATCGCCCTCGAAGCGGCTTACGAATACATGAACTGGATGTTGGATGGTTGGGTTGGTGCCTTTTTGGGCCGCCAAGGCTATTACAGCGCCGTTCCCGAAAATGCCAAGAAGTTTATGTCGCCTGCAGAGTGGGATTTCTGGTACGACGGCAAGCCTGCTTCTGAAGACATGATCGATCCCTTTGGCAAAACCCTTGAGAAAAAAGGTGCAGTCCGCGATGGCGGTGCCTTTAAGGAACGCTTTGGCAACATCGTCTGCTGGAACTCGACGATGAAGGAAAATACCTACCTCGTCCAGAAGTGGAACGAGTTCATCGCCTCCTAGGGTTATTCACGCTGAACGCTGTTAGTTGAACTCTATTTTGCAGAGTTGGGCTGGTTGTATAAGTGCTCCTGCCGATACAATCAGCCCCGTTTATTCAGCCGCGATCGCCAATCTAATCAGCTATAAATCTTGGACGTTGAGCGTATGTTGAAAGGTTGGAAAGTTTTTGAGCCATACCTACTAATCACCCCGCAAACGGTGGTTTTTCTGCTGTTTTTGGTGTTTCCCATCATCATGATTGGGGTGGTGAGTTTCTGGGAGTTTAATGGCTATTCCATGACTCCGGCCTTTAGCATGAGCAACTACACCAGCATTTTTACGTCGGATGTCACCCTAAAGACCTACCTCAACACGTTTAAGTTTGTGTTTTTGGCGTGGTTCTTTTGTTTGGCGATCGCCTTTCCGGTGTCTTACTTCCTCGCGTTTTACATTCCGAGCAAGCAGTGGCAGATCATCCTGTTTTTGGTCTGCACCGTCCCCTTTTGGACATCCAACATCATTCGCAACATTTCTTGG
>DATNOW010000958.1:0-2179 GCA_036703515.1 Chroococcidiopsis sp. | reverse complement strand
GGTCAGTGGGCCACGTAGACACTTTTACTGATTTACATTCGCCGCTCGATAGTTGCCGCTTTGCGGTTACCGCTTTACTTTTACCGCTTTAAAGAAATATAGCTCCCAGTTCATCAGACAGCCTTGTGGCGACTCAGTGTAGCCCAAATAGGTGGTGATGCCGTCTAACACCTGGGCTGGGTCAGCTTGATCAAGCCCAAACAGCAGCGTGCAGAAACGCGTCATCGCATCCACGCTCTCAAAGTGCCAGTGGTAGCAAATCGGGGCTGCACCAACGACCTGGAAACCGGCAGCTTCTAGCTCTTGCTGGGTGGCGCTGGTCAAAAAATCGCCGTTGTGCCCCATAGAGTTATGGCGATCGACAAAGATGTTTAAAAAGTCAGCGACGCCTGACCCTGCCCGGACATCGGCAAGGCAAAATATGCCCTTTTCGCTGAGCAACCGATGGGCTTCGCGATAAAAGGCGGGTTTACTGGGCAAGTGGTGGGAGCCGGCTAGGCTAATGACGCGATCGACGGTGCCCGCAATCAGCGGAATGGCGCTGATATCTTCGCACAGCAGAGACGTATTGTTGGCGTGGGGTTGCGATCGCTGCACAAATTCGACTGATGTTTCGACCGAGAACAGCTTGACCGATTTATAGATGAAGTTGCTGAGGTAGCAGCCGCCCGAAGGCACATCGCAAACCACCTGCCCATCCTCTAAATCTGCGATCCGGATGGCGTGCTCAAATTCTTCCCGACGCGCTTCGGGATAGTCGAGCATGGCCTGATGGTAGTGCAGGCCGCGAATGTTAAAGATATCGGTATAGGTTTCAGCCAAAGTACAGGTATTAAACATGGGTTTGTTTTAGTAAAGGGAGAGAAAAGAGAGGGAGTGGTTCGACAGGCTCACCAACCGGTGGGGGAGGCAAGGGTGAAGGGTAAAAGGGTGAAGGGTAAAAGGGAGAGGGTGCGTGGTGCGGGCATCTTGCCCGCGGACGATACGCTAACGTTTGGACAAAAAGGGAAGTTGCTTAAGCTGCTGTTTGAGGGCAGGGGGGATGTAGGACTCTAGCTGGGCTCGCTGGCGATTGCGGCGAATGGCGTGCTCTAATGCGCCTACCCACGGGTCGCTAATATTGGCGGTTTTAGCCGATTGCCAGAGGGCGGTGAGGGCGTCGAGCTGGGCGTTTTTGACGCGCATGGCGCGAATCTCGGCATTGGTGACGGCATGACTGAAGCAGGGCGGTGCGTCAATGCCGACGATGCGAAAATTGAGGATGTTGCGAATACATTTTTCACACCGCCCGCAGTTGCGATATTTGTCTTCGCCTTCCCAGCAGACTCTGAGGTGGTGTAAGGCTTCATCCCAACTAGAGAGGCAGCGGATTTTGTCGGCGCGGGTAGCATCGACGCCATCGTGGACGATCTCAAATCCTTGGCTCGACATCAGGCGATCGCTAATCGGGTTAGAGCCATAGGGAAACCCGAGGGCGTGGTAAGAATAGGAACCGGGAATGAGCCCAGCTCGATAGTGATTGCTAAATAGGGTTAGGCAAGAGGCGATCGCGGTGCCAAATGCATCTTCCCAGTCGAGCTTGATCACCTGGCGGAAGTTGGTCGCGACGGGAATTAAGTCCATCCCCAAACTCGACAGCATCACCCGCGAGCCGACGATGGCTTTGGCAAAGGCGTCGGTTTGCTTGAGGGGAATGTCAAATCCATGCACCATCATGCCCGCTTGCAGGTTGCGCTGGAGCCGACCGCACAGGCCGCGACGATGGCGCAGGGCCGTATAGCAACTATCGACACCGCCCGAAAATGCCGAAATCACCCGATCGCCTGAAGCAGCGGTAGGCGATTCTTGTTCGCTGTCGGCATGGATCGCGATCCGGTGGTAGTGGTTGGGTCGCCAGCACGACCAGGCGGCCTGAAATTCTTCGAGGTTTGTGATTAGGGAGGGTGATACCGGGCCGTGGACGACCAAATCGGCAGAGTGGCGCATGGCTAGCAGCAGGGTGGCGATCGCAAACGGGTCGCAGTTGGGGGTGAGCGCATCGCCATACTGCTCAGGAACGCGATACCACAGGGTGCGGCGCTGAGGTGCGGCGGGGGTGTGGGCGGCGGGTGGGGATGGTTCAGAGGTGGATAACTCACTGGGTAGCTCAAACGTGGCGCTGACGGTGATTGCCCCATCG
>DATNOW010000957.1:0-3668 GCA_036703515.1 Chroococcidiopsis sp. | reverse complement strand
TGGCTTTCACCCACCGACTTTTTGGGCAATCGCGTCACGTGGTAGTGCTGCGACTCTAAGAGGGCGGCGATCGCTTCGGCATCCTTAGCGGCACTTTGGAGTGGATTCAAGTACGAATAGTGGTCAATACCAACCACGAGGGCATAACGTGCCATATAGCTTGGGGGAATAGGAGTGAGAAGAAACGGCAGTGGGCAATGGTGTGTTTAAGGTAACTGCGTTTAAGGTAAAAATAACAGGCAAAACGAGGTCGGTAAAAGGGCGATCGCTCTAATCGCCATAGCCACTATTTCCCTGACAATCCTTCGTCTCGGCGCGGGTAGAGGGCTGTGCCTTGGGGCGGTCTTGTCAACAGCGCTATGATCCAACAAGAGGGTGCCAACTATAAATTTTGAGCACTAAAGTTTGGGCACTGAGTTTTGAGCACTAAAGTTTGCGCACAAGCATTGAGGGCTGACCTATGACCGTAGTCAACCAGCGATTAACCTTTGCGGAGTATCTGGCTTATGACGATGGCACCGATACCCGCTACGAGCTGGTGGATGGAGCGTTAGTTCCCATGAGTGTAGGCACAGGGCGGCATGGTAAAACCACTAAGTTTCTAGAAAAGGCATTCGATGCTGAAATCACCCGATGCGGTCTTGAGTGGACGGCTGAACGCTTCTCGATTGGGGTGCAATCGCCTCGGGGAACCCGTTGGGATACGAGCCGAATTCCAGATATTGCGATTATCACGCTGGCGCAATGGCAAGAACTGCAAACCAGAGCAGCCGTGATCGCGCTCAACGAGCCGCCCCCGCTCTTGGTTGTGGAAGTCGTCAGTCCGAGCACGGTGACCGATGACTACCGGGCAAAGCGGGCTGAGTACAGCGTGTTAGATATTCCGGAATATTGGATTGTGGATCCACTGGATGAAGTGATTACCATTTGTACCTTGAGGGATGGATTTTACGACTCAAGGGAGTTTCGGGGGAGCGATCGCATTTCCTCCCCAGCTTTTCCAGGGCTGGAATTGACCGCAGAACAAATCCTCAGTGCAGACCTGTAGGAGAGGCAGGCCTGTAGGAGAGTGTAGGCCGGTAGGAGGTGCAGCTTAACCAAAAAGTGTTTCAGACTTTGAACCTAGCCTTATGATCAATGACATAGATAGGATGACGCTATTTATTCAACTGAACGTTATTAATATTTGGTTTCGTGAATATTCCCCCACAATCGAAAGAACTTGATCTAAGACAACTGTTTCCATTTGATTTGGATGAGTTTCAACACCAGGCGATCGCCGCATTGGATGCGGGCAAGTCGGTGGTGGTTTGTGCGCCGACGGGTTCGGGCAAAACGCTGATTGGGGAATATGCCATCCATCGCGCTATGGCGCATCAGAAGCGCGTGTTTTATACGACTCCGCTCAAGGCTCTGTCGAATCAAAAGCTGCGCGATTTTCGCGATCGCTTTGGGGCTGAGAATGTGGGTCTGCTGACGGGGGATGTGTCGATCAACCGGCAGGCGGCGATCGTAGTGATGACCACCGAGATCTTCCGCAATATGCTCTACGGCACGCCGATTGGCGAGGTTGGTATCTCCCTGGCCGATGTGGAAGCGGTGGTGCTAGACGAATGCCACTACATGAACGACATCCAGCGCGGCACGGTTTGGGAAGAGTCGATCATCTACTGCCCGCAGACGTTGCAACTGGTGGCCCTATCGGCGACGATCGCCAACAGCGATCAGTTGACCGACTGGATTGGGCAGGTGCATGGTTCCACAGAGCTGATTTATTCGGACTTTCGCCCGGTGCCGCTGGAGTTTTCCTACTGCACAGCGAAGGGGTTGTTTCCGCTGCTGACCCCCAACGGCAAGGCAATCAACCCGCGCCTCAAGGCTAAGGGCAAACCCCAAGGCAAGCCCCAAGGGCGGCACGATATCCCCAGCTTGCTCTATGTGATCAGCCAGCTTGAGCAGCGCGATATGCTGCCGGCGATCTACTTTATTTTTAGTCGGCGCGGTTGTGAAACGGCGCTCGAAGATCTGCACCAGACGCTTAAAGCTTCGCCGGATGTGGCGTTGATCAATCCGCAGGAGGCTAGCCAGATCAAGGCCCGCGTTGATGAATTTTTGCGGCTCAACCCGGAGGCGGGGCGGGCTGGGCATGTCGAGCCGCTGTATCAGGGCATTGCCGCCCACCACGCGGGGATTTTGCCTGCCTGGAAAAGCCTGATTGAGGAACTGTTCCAGGAGGGGCTAATCAAGGTGGTGTTTGCCACCGAAACCCTGGCCGCTGGGATCAACATGCCCGCCCGCACGACGGTGATTTCGAGTCTGTCGAAACGGACAGATCGGGGGCATCGCCTGCTGAATGCGTCGGAGTTTTTGCAGATGTCGGGGCGCGCCGGGCGGCGCGGCATGGATAAGCAGGGCTATGTGGTGACGATGCAGACTCGGTTTGAGGGGGCGCGGGAGGCGGCCTATCTGGCGTCGTCGGGGGCCGATCCGCTGGTTAGCCAGTTTACGCCGAGCTATGGCATGGTGCTCAATCTGCTGCAAAACCATACCCTCGAAGAAACCAAATCGCTGATCGAGCGCAGCTTTGGGCAATATCTCTCGACCCTCACCCTAAAGCCGCAGCAGCAAGAAATTGCCCGGCTAGAGGCTGAGTTAGAGCACCACTATGCCCAGATTGCCCATGTTGACCCGGCCCAGTTGGCCAGCTATGAGAAGCTGCGCGAACGTCTGAAGGAAGAACGCCGCTTGCTCAAGCTATTGCACCAGCAGTCCCATGAGGTGCGATCGCACGATATGGTGGCGGCGTTGGCTTTTGCGGTGGCGGGCACAATTTTGACGCTGAAGGGCAAGAATGTGCCGGTAGCCACTCCCCTCTCGGCCACTCTGGTGATGAAGACCCAAGGCTCTGGGCAGGCTCCTTACCTGATCTGTTTGGGGCAAGACAACTATTGGTATGTGGCGGCGACGGCAGATGTGGTCGGGCTGCATGGTGAGTTTCCCCGCATTGCGGGGGTCGATTATCTGGTGCCGCCGTCCGATCTAATCCCCAAGCTGGGCAGCCGTCGCAAGGGCAATGAAGAGGCCTTGGCGATCGCCCGTCGTATTCCCACCATCCCCGACAATCTTGATATGCCGCCGGAAGTGCAGCAGCAGCAAGAGCGGGTCAGCGCTGTTGAAGCCCAGATTGCGTCCCATCCGGCCAAAGACTGGGGCAACCCCACTAACCTGCTCAAACGCCAGCAGCGGATCGTCAAGTTGCAGGATGAAATTAGCGATCGCCAGCGCAAGCTGAGTAAGCAGACCGAGCGCTACTGGGATGAATTTCTCAACCTGATGGAAATCTTGCACACCTTTGATGGGGTTGAGCAAATCGTTAACTCTGAGTCGGGCGACACCCAGTGGAAACCGACTCCTCTGGGGCAGGTGGCGGCCGCCATCCGGGGCGATAACGAGCTGTGGCTGGGGTTAGCCTTGGCGTCGGGGGCCTTTGACAAGCTTGATCCCCACCATTTAGCGGCCGCCTGCGCTGCCTTGGTGACTGAGGTGTCGCGTCCCGATAACTGGTCGCGCTACACCGCCTCACCCGAAGTCGATGACGCCCTGCGCGAACTCAAAAACGTCCGTCGTCAGCTAATCCAGCTGCAATATCGCCGCCAAGTGGCCCTGCC
>DATNOW010000956.1:0-2957 GCA_036703515.1 Chroococcidiopsis sp. | reverse complement strand
GTCCCCCTTGCCAAGGGGGACTACAGGGGGTCATAGGTTTGGCGCGTCTTCATAAAAAATTGGTATTAATTGACTGAAAAATTCGTTAGACGGGTGACAATAACGCGATAAACTCAGCGGCTTTTACGATCGCGATGTCGTCATACTTAACCAAAGCCAGAAGGTGTTTATCCCCTGTGACAATATGAGTAGCCCTTCCGACCGATGCACACTCCACAACCCTGTCATCATCTGCATCAGCGGGTACTGCCTTGAGGGTTCCAGAAATCTCTACAACGCGAGAAAATTTGCGCACCTCACTGACAGCCAACTGAGTCATCTCGTCAGAAAATTTGAACTTTAGGCGCAGTTTTTCAGCAAACTCATCCAAGATCGCCTGGCAAGTCACAGACTCTATTTGCCCAATCTTAGCCAGCGCCAGACAGCGAAATGGATTACCATTGGGCGAAAATAGTGCAGAGATCAAGATATTGGTGTCGAAGACCACGACATACTGCATCAAACTTCATGCACCAAATCATCAACAAAAGATTCACGTTCGTCTTCAGACATCGCATCCCAGTTCTGTCCACGCTCTTGGGCAATCAGTCTCACCTTATCAGCGCCATAGCGAGATAATGACTCCCACTGTCCCCATTGGTTGAGGAGCAGAAATTTGAAAAGCTCAGCTTGCTGCTCAACGGGCAATTGTTTAACCAGTTCAATTACTTGTTCGTTGCTTAGGGTTAGCGTGGCCATCGATCACCTTCTAAAGCATCATGCCGTTTTCATTTTAAGGATCGTAGATTCAATAAAACTAGATCTTTAAAGTTACCCAGCGCTAGTGGGGTGGCTGCGGTCTAAAGCTGCACTTCGGGGATGCTGTCGAGGTCAAGGGCATCTTCCGCTAGGCTCGACTGCGGCTCGCTGTGGCGCTGACAGCGCACCGCAAAACTACAGCTTTGGCAGCGCCCCGTTGCGGCAGCCACCTGGGGAAAGGCACCGCCTTGGGTGTAGTCCTCCAGCCATTGGCTAAGCTGATCGAGCCGTTGGGTGAGGGTATGGCGATCGCTCTCATACTGGGCCGCGCTATAGTCAAACCGCATCGACTGGGGCTGATCTGCGTCGTCTGCATCCGGTTGCACAAACCAATAGGTCATCGCGATTTGCTCAGGGGCATATTCGCTGGTTTCCGCCAACACAAAGGGATAGAGCCGCGTCTGCCAGTTTTCGGCTAGCCAGTGGCGCGTCTGCGGGCGCGGGTAGGTCTTCCAGTCGAGGATTTGGGCGCTGTGCGGCTCTAAAATCAGCAGGTCATAGACCACCGTTAGCACATAGCCATGAAACTCTAGGGTGCGGCGATGCTCGCTCTGGCGATGGGTGGCATCATCCGCCGCAAACAGGTCGGGCACCGTGCGGGTAAAGGTGGCCACACTCTGCTGGAGGGGGTCGCGGTCATCGGCAAACAGAGTCGCGATCGCCAGTCCCATCTCATGCTGCTGCATCAGCAAATGAAACCGATTGCCCCACAGCAGGCGCTCTTGCTGCTCTGGGGTGGGCGGCGACATCAGTTGATCTAAACAAATATGCTGAAACTTGCGCGGGCAGGTTTCCAACAGATTGAGCTGCCCTTGAGAAAGAGTAATCACAGCACCCTATGGGGAGTTGGGTTGGAGCGGGTTAGCCGCCATAGCGTCACGTTGAAACCCATGACCCATGACCAGTAACCAATCAAATCGCGAACCCCTAGTTATTAGGCAGCGAGAACGGGAACGTTGCCACCGGGCTTTGATCGCTCACCGAACCGCTGAGAGTCTGCACATCGCCCTGCACCAAAATCCGCAGTTCAAACGGAATTGGCCCAGTCGTTGCGCCACAGCGGGTAAACAGGTTGACTGCGACCGTATAGCTGCCTTGGGGCGCTTGACCCGTGGGCCAAAAAATATTTTCGATCGGCTGGGGGTTGGCTTCTGCACAGCCTGCATTGGCGTCTACGTCAAGTTGGCCGCCCGACGGCGCAGAGCGCGCGCCATAAAAAATCGTGGCTCCGCTAGGGTCGGTTACCGCTAAGTCAACATCGTCTACGGTGGCCCAGCGCAGCGTCACCTGGATATCGCCCGTGCCGAGGGTGGGCGTGCCGCTGCTGCTCGATGCCTGAAACGGCTCAGGCTGCGGGCAAATGCTGGAAAGGTCAACCAATTGCCCGCGATCGTCAACCATAAAACATCCCTGACGCTCTTGGGCGTGGGCGGGGAGGCTGGCGTCACCCAGGAAGGGCAGGGCAAAGGCACTTAAGATTAGCGTCGCGCGCAGGGACTTCAACATGTCGGCAATCTACAGGTGGTGGGGTTGACATCAAACACACTGATCAGGATGCCCGTTTGGGCTCAAGCAGCGATCAGCATTTTGCTACAGGGATCAATAAAACGGGGCTGGCACCGATTGGTAGATGGGTTCACAGGAGGGCGATCGCCGCCTAGAAAAGCGCTTTGGCTACCCAGGTAGCCGGGTTACAGCCGGGCTATCACCGAGTCATTACCAGTCATCAATAATGCACCTCAAGGCGTGCGCTCAAAGCAGTGCCTAAAGTATAGCGACGAGTCTCGATTGAGATCCTAAAATTTTCGACGACGCTCGCCGCCCATATCCCACCACTCGCTACCCATGCCCCCAATAAATACCCCATCAAAATCACAAATCTATCCCTAGTAACAATAAATAACAGCATTTTGAGTTTCAAAATCCAATTTGGTTGAATATGGATGAATAGATTTGGAAATTTTTAATTACGATGAGAGGGGGAGAACGTTCTCTCGATTTCAGGCTAGTTAATTATCGGCTCTCTCTGCACAGAGCATTCAGTCTGAGCACAGACCCAGTGCAGAGTAAATCGCGGAATCGGTGCTGATTTAGCTGCTGATTTAAACGTAGGAATTTGGCACTAGGCAGAGCGTCAGAACATCATTTGAGGAGTAGGA
>DATNOW010000955.1:0-5988 GCA_036703515.1 Chroococcidiopsis sp. | reverse complement strand
AGGTGTTAGTGCAGCAGGGGCTCGCCCCTGCGCATCCTGAACAGTTGAGCGATCGCCAACAGCAGGAGATTTGGTCACAGGTTTACCAATTTTGGGCCCGCCCTAACCTCGACTCTGCTACTCCGCCGCCCCACAGTACGGGGGCGGCCGTAGATGTGACGTTGGTTGATGCCCACGGCCGCGTTGTTGATATGGGCTCAGCGATTGATGAGCTGTCGCCTCGCTCTTTCCCCAACTATTTTGGGCCGGGTGAAGCCGGAGATCAGGGCGATCGCACCCTTACCTTTCATCGCGATCGCACCCTGCTGGCTGAAATCATGACGGCGGCCGGCTTTTTGCAGCATCCCAACGAATGGTGGCATTTTTCAGCGGGCGATCAGCTCTGGGCCTGGCTAATGATGCAGCGGCAGCCCAAGACAGCGTACATAGCCCGCTATGGCAGAGTTTAGGCTAGCAGTTCGGTGAACGGCTATCGGCTAGATATCCTCGCCCTGATTTCCCAAAAAAACTCTCTGCACCGAAAGGCTCAATGCAGAGAGTAATGCTCACAGATCTAGTTAGCGCAGAGGCGATCGCTCAGGGGCTATGCACCCGTGAGGCTATTTCCGTCAAGACGACGAACCGCAATCACACTGGGCTTGGGTGGATCATTGACGTTCTTGCCAGGCCAGTTTGACCCGAGTGGCACATCACGAGTTTGCATAAACTCTTCACCCGTGGTTGTCTTCATGGCATATTGCCGTGATTCTTTGGCCATATCGGTGCGGCGACCTCCGACTTCACCCGGATGCTGGGCGGAGAGGAACAATGTCTTCTGGTCTTTGGAGAAAAAGGGCCCCGTCATTTCGGAGTCCATGGGCCCAAAGGCAAACAGGTAAGCCTCTCCGGCATTCTGACCGGATGTGGGAATGTACCAAAGCGAATTGTTGCCATACAGACCGCGCAGGTCAGATTGGCTAACGGGGCTGCCGTCAGACTTGATGCGGCTGGGGATCGCCTTGTTGTGCTTGTCGCTGGACATGTCTGTGACCATCCAGACATTGCCCCTGGTATCAATCTCAAGGTTGTCAGGGTTCGCAAAGCCCAAACCGCCGTCAGCGGGTTCGCCGCCCGTTGCCAAGATTTCCCAGGTGAAACTCTGCGCCGCTGGGTTACGTCCCGCGTCTACCAATTTCACAATCCAGCCATATTCGTAAGGCGTTTCGCCGTTGGGGCCCTTGAAAATATTCTTATTGGGGCCGCCATCGCTGCCGCTGGGAGAGCCAGAGGTGAATGTGATGTAGAGCGTGCCGTCGGCGCTGATGTCGGTATCTTCGGGACGCGCCGTGCAGGTTGCACCCGCCGCGTTGGCCGCGTAGTGGGCGTCGATTAGGATAGCCCCTTGCTTTTGGCGATCGCTCCCCGTATAGAGGTCGCCTAAGGTGGCATATCGGGACTTGAATGCGGCTGCCACTGCATCATCGGTCACTTTTTGGACGCCGCCATCGGGGCGATTAGGCAGCGTAATCATGCCGCCCACATGGTCACTGGGGGCGTCAGGGTTGACTGGCGTGCTGGCCGCGAGGGGAATCCATTGGCCGGTGCCATCGGGGTTAAACTTAGCGGCATAGAGGGTGCCGTCGGCAAACAGCCGCGAGTTGGTTTTGCTGGTTGGCTCGCCCACGGTACCCGCGCTGACGAACTTGTAAACATGGCCGCTGCGGCGATCGCATCCAGAGTAAACCGCAAGCTGCATTCCAGCTTCGGCGCGCACCGCCACCGCTTCATGGCGAAAACGTCCCAACCAGGTGTGTTTGGTGCCATAGTCGTTGGGGTTGGCCGGGTCGACTTCAACCATCCAGCCATACTTATTGCCGGACAGCCCAAAGGCGTTCCCCAAACCGCCCACCGACTCACCATCGATAAAGAAGGTCTTGCGGTCGGGCGCAAAAGAGGTGCCGTCGGCATGGACAGGTTCGGGAACAAAGTCTTGGAAGTTCTCTTCGGCACTGAGGACGGTGCCCCAAGGCGTGGTGCCACCCGAGCAGTTATTGAACGTACCGATGATTTTGCTGCCCAGCCCGTCTATGTAACCTTGCCCCATGGTCTTGGTGAAGACGCTCGTAGCGGGCCCCGTCGTACCTAAATAGTGACCATCGTCTAAACCCGAAACCCCGGTAATGCGGCGATCGCGATTTGAGTTAGTCCGTACCCACCGGCCGTTTGCCTCACGGCGCACCGAAATCACAGAAACGCCAAGATCAACCAGCGCTTCCTTGGAGACTTCGCTAATTTGAGCCTTGATCGGATCACCATTGGGCAGTGCAAAGGCATTGATCCCCTCATCTCCGGCAGCCTCAACAGCGGCTTTGACCTCGTCAAACGGCAAAGACTTGCCAACAACTTCCTGATAGGTCTGAATCCACGGCTTCGAGCTAATGTATTCGTGGTTAACAACCAGATAGCCCTCATTGGGAGCCGTCTCGACCAAAGATAAGTAGTCGTTGTTGTAGCCAAATCGTGAGTTGCCCACCGGCTCACCCCAAGATGCCACCACATCGTAGGTAAAGCCCTCTGGCAAGACAACATCGTCTTGAATGGCATAGCTGCTAAATGCCATCTTTTGCTCGCCAGAAGAAATATTGTAAATCTCTAAGGGCATTGGCCCCTTGATGGGGTTAAAGCCTAAACCACTCGGGGCATCTGCGGCTAGAGCGGAAGCACCCTCGAGAGATGCAGAAAATTTTTGTCCATTCTGCACCAGCGGCTGCAGGGCGATAGAACCCGCGCCTACACCCATAAACATCAAAAAATTTCTGCGCTTCATTGCCATATTGCGTGTTCGTCTCTCAAGGGACTTTTGAGTTTTTTTCCAATACATTCCAAGGCAAATGCAATGCATCAAAACAGCGTTTTGCTGAGCCGTTGCATTTGTCACAAGCCAGAGATTAACTGGTTTCGATTAAGCTGAGGTAATCTTCACATTAAGAGCGATAGCTAGATATTTCGCTCTCGTCCGATTTTATAGAATTGCTGACATTGTCCAGCCTTAAGGCATTTTTTACCCCAGTCTAGAGATATTTAGAGTACTGGTTATAAAAGCTGAAAATAAGTGCTGCCAAACTGGGGCTGCAAAAAATAGAGCGTGCTGATTATGCACAGGCATGAGTGTAATTAGCGTAATCAGCGGCGCGATGTAGACACAGCACTGAGCGCGAATTAGTTGCAAATTAGTTGTGGATTGGTTAGCTGGGGCGATCGCGTTTTATAGCGTGTATAGCGCGATCGCCCCTTCTCTAAATCCACATTGGTTTATATCCACAGGGGTCTAAATCACACGGGTCTAAACCACACTGGCCTCAATCCAGGCATATAGACTCGGCTTAGAAGCTAGCGCCCAGCAAAAACTGTGGATCGAGCACCGTTGATAAATCAGGAATCGTGTCGATTTGCTTTTGATCTTTGAGGAACTGGGCCAGCGCATCCATCGGTTTCTTGAGATAGAGATCGCTTTGCGGATCGCCCACCATTTTCAGGTTGGTGGCCAGATCGGGCAACTGCACACCCTTAAGCTGTTCGGCCAGTTCTTCGGGTTTGACCCCAAGAGGCTCTGAGGCGATCGCCAGCGCTTCGTCTGCATTGCTCTTGAGAAACTCTACGCCTTTGAACATGCCATTGATAAACGCCTGCACGGCCGCCGGATTGTCGGTAATCACATCGTTGCGAAACGCAATCACATCCGCGATCGCCGTTGGCATCTTCGAGGTGTCATAAATAATGCGCCCGTCGGGTTGGGCTTTGTTGGCCTTTTCAATAAACGGCGAATAGGAGTAAGCCACGTCCACATTACCAGCCTCATAGGCCGCAGCCGATGCATCAGGAGCAATATTGAGCAGCTCCACATCATTACCCGTCAGTCCCGCTTCGGCTAACACTTGCAGCAAGAAAAAGTGCCCAACTCCGCCTTCTTGCACCGCAATCTTTCTGCCCTTAAAGTCGGCCACACTGGCCACGCTGCCCCGCGCCAAAATGCCATCCGCGCCAACCGAAGTGTCAGTCACCGCCACGATGCGATAGTCAACGCCATTGGCGGCTAGAGTCACCGCCTCTGAAGTAACAGGGGCGATCGCCTGAAGTTGCCCAGCGGTAAACGCCGGAAAACCCTCAGCCACTGAAGCAAAGGTTTTCAGATCGAGCGCTAGCCCGGTTTCCGTAAAAAAGCCCTTGCTTTGAGCGATATAGATGGCAGCATTGCCAATCCAGGTAGTGACGCCCAACGAGGCAGAGGTAGCGGCCGGTGCCACAGAAGAGGACTGTCCTGAGGCTGCCCCATCCGATGGCGTTTGGGCGGATGGCTTGCAGGCATGTAGGGTGACACCGCCTGCGGCTCCAGCAAGAAGCCAAAGGGTTTGGCGGCGAGTCCAACGGTGTGAATTAAGCATGAATGATAGAAACCTCAGGTGCGTGATAGTCTAATAGCCCAGTTTTAGAGCAATTGATCCAAAATCTAGCAGGAACACTGCGGTTTGGGCACTGCACTTTAGACAGTGCACTCTAGACACTGCGCTTTGCAGCAAGACGAAAACGCTCTGTGATTTACTGGGATTTACTGCGATTTCCAAGGATCATGGATTTAATAACCTGAAATTCTGGGGCAAGGGCGCACAGCAGTGCGCCCCCTACCGAGAACAGGCCAGATAGGCATTATCTAATCCGCGATCCAACCCAAGTCGTCACTCTTCGACTAAACCCACCCAGACAATTTACGGATACATCACTTTTACTCAGAGGCGGTGCCGGTTAATTGCCAATCAGCTCGCGATCGCTGGGGTCTAGCGTAGATACGACCTCATAGAGCGATGTTGTGGGCGGATGGGCAAACAGCGGCGACATTTTTTTCAAAATGGTGAGGTAGGCAGCGTCATGGTTTGAAGAGTCCATTTGATCAACGCTTTCCCAAAAGATTACCGACATGCCGCGATCGGTGCCGGGTTCTCGCAACAAATAGGCTCCCTTAAATCCTTCAGAGTAGGTGGAAACTGCTTGTTCATAAAGCGCTTGGGCTTCGCTGAACTTACCATCCTTAAACTCGCCGGTTGCCACGTGGACATACTGGTGTTTAAGGAAATCTTGAAAGTCGCTCATTCTACAGCTCCTATAGGTTGTCTGATGGCAGCCTTGAGGTCAGACTGCCCTAGTCACGGCTGCGCCCCGTGGGTTTTAGAACGGGTGATTAGCCCAGGAGACTGGCGATCGCCCAACTACGGTACACTACCAGCCCAAGGGATGCTCTTATTGTCGGTTGCTTTATCGTCCAACGCTGTGAAGTGAAGCAAATCTCAACGCATTTCCCGCGTATCTAGCACGCATTTCGCCCATCTACCCCATGCCCTGCTAAGGCCGATTGCATTGTGCATTCTGATCCCGCCCCTTTGGTGTCCTAGCAGAATACGGTGTCCTAGCGGAATACCTAGAGCGACCATCCACATTCAGCCGCGACAGGCGGTAGTATTAACAAAACTTACGAATTATTCGCGAGTGTCCGCGAGTGACAATGACCCTATGCTGCGTTTTGTCTTAACCCCGTTTTTAGCGCTGGTCTTGACCGTGTTTGGCACTGTAGGAATCATTGCCCCGGCCTATGCCCAACCCCAGCCCGCCCCATATATTACATTCACAGCCACAACCACAGCCACAATCACAGGAGGTGCGTCCATGTTTTCGTTTCCTGGCAAACGTCCCGACAATTTGGGCGTCAAAGACGGAGCCCTCGCCACCTGCCCCAGTAGCCCCAACTGCGTGAGCAGCCAAGCACCGGCCGCCGATGCCATCCATGCGATCGCCCCCTTGTCCTATGGCGCTTCTCCCGAAACGGCGATCGCCACCCTCAAAACCGTAATTGAGGGTCTAGAGCGCACCAAAATCATTACCGCCACCAGCGACTACCTCTACGCTGAGTTTTCGAGCAAGCTGATGGGCTTTGTCGATGATGTCGAGTTTTATCTCTCG
>DATNOW010000954.1:0-4610 GCA_036703515.1 Chroococcidiopsis sp. | reverse complement strand
GGCTTGCCGGTGATGTTTGACCGCGAGTTTGGCTTCCTCAATCGGCTGCTGGTTGCGCCCTTAGTGTCGCGGTTTTCAATTGTGCTCGCCTCGGCCATCTTCATCGCCACGCTCAGCCTGATCCAGACTGCGGTGATTATCGCGATGAGTGCGGTGTTGGGGGCGGGTTTGCCAAGCGCGCTGGGGCTGGCTTTGGTGATGGCGATCGTCTTGACCTTGGTGCTGGGGGTGACGGCCCTGAGTTTAGGGTTAGCCTTTTCCCTGCCTGGCCACATCGAGCTGATTGCGGTCATCTTTGTCACCAATTTGCCTCTGCTGTTTGCCAGCACTGCTCTGGCTCCGCTCGACTTTATGCCGGGCTGGCTGCAAGTGGTGGCCAGTCTCAACCCGCTCAGCTACGCCATCGAACCCATCCGCTACCTTTATCTCCACAGCGAATGGGGGTTGGGCAGTGTGGTCATGCAGACCCCGTTTGCTACGATTAGCATGGGTGCAGCCCTCGCAATTTTGGTCATCTTTGCGGCGATCGCCCTGCTCACTATTCGTCCGCTGCTGCGCCGGAGTCTGACCTAAGCCATGCAGGCAGATGCGGTACGCTAATTTTTTTATGTCTTCGCTATGATTTTGGGAGCAATTTGGTGAACGAATCGTCATCCAAGACTTAATACCCCCTTGCGATCTTTTCCCGTTGCTCTTTACCGTCACTCTTCACAAGCTAGGTTTTATGAAAACGCTAAGCCCAAAAACCGCCCTGTCTCCGCGCATTCTAGCGTCAACCCTCGTGGGGGTTGTGGCCCTATCTGTGCCTCTGTTTGCCAGCAAGGCCTTAGCACAAACCACCCCAACCCTGTCTGAAGAAGTTTGGAGTAATCCGCAATCGGGAGATGGCAACGCCACGGATCCGTTTTCGGGAGAGGGGGCCAACGCATTTAACGGTGTCCTCGACCTGATTAACCGGATGCAGCTTGGCACCAGCCAAAACTCCTTCCAGTTTGGGCAACAGCAGCGCAACAACATCAACAGCGAAGCAGATGCGTTCCGGGCGCGGCAGGCTGAGCTATTGCGTCAGCAGCAAGGGGCGCAGTCGAGCACCGAACCCACCGCTCCCGAAGCACCCACGCCTCAGTAGACCCCTCTCCCCCAACCCCTCTCCCTCCGGGAGAGGGGAGCTATAGTCGATCTATTAAGTGTAGGTTGGGTAGAACGAAGTGAAACCCAACAGTTCCAAGTTTTTGTTGGGTTACGCTGTCGCTAACCCAACCTACTAATTTAGATTTGATAGAGCACTAGCTTTAGTTTCGAATGTGTTGAAACGCAATGGTGCATGATCGCAACGATTCAGCAGATTCTAGAGTTTTGGTTTGGGCCAGAGGCGATCGCCGATCCCAGTCAGATGCAGGAACGCAAGGCTTGGTTCCGCAAAGATAGCGCCTTCGACCAAACAATTCGCGATCGCTTTCTCACCACCTATCAGGCGGCTGCGGCGGGTAAGCTGGATCACTGGCAGTCTAGTCCGACCGGATGCCTGGCTTTGCTGATTGTGCTCGATCAGTTTTCGCGCAATATGTTTCGCCACAGCCCCTTGGCCTTTGCCACCGATGAGCAGGCCAGGGCTATTGCCAAGAGTGCGATCGCCCAAGGCTGGGATCGCACCCTTCACCCGATCCAGCGGATCTTTTTTTACCTGCCGCTAGAGCACAGCGAACAGTTGAGCGATCAGCACCAGTCGATGGCCTGCTATCGCGCCCTCGTGGCCGAACAGCCGTCCCTTAGCAATACCGCTGAGTACGCTCTGCAACACCTCAAGGTGATCGAGCAGTTTGGGCGATTTCCCCACCGCAACGCCATACTGGGACGAGAAAGCACCCCTGCCGAACTGGCCTTTTTGCAACAGCCGGGGTCGTCGTTTTAGCGTGATCCCGAATGCTGCATAGAGCGTCGTCCCGATCTGCGCTAAAAACCATGACATTCCCTGGCAAAGCGCTGTAATCGCCAGCGCAAAGCGCTATAGTCAATAGTCGTTGCCACTCTGGGAGAGATTATGGCTCTAGACTATCCCGCTAATCTGAAATACCAAGACACCCACGAATATGTTGGCCTAGAGGGCGACATCGCCACGATTGGGATCACGGCCTTTGCCGTTGATCAACTGGGCGATATTGTATTTCTCGAACTGCCAGAGGTCGGTGACGCGATCGCCAAAGGCGAAAATTTTGGCACGGTCGAGTCGGTAAAAGCGGTGGAAGATTTGAAATCCCCGGTATCGGGCACCGTGCTTGAGCGCAATGACCCGCTGCTGGATGCGCCGGAGCAACTGGCGGAAGATCCCTACGGGGCGGGTTGGCTGCTGAAGGTGAAAATTGAAGATCCCAGTCAGCTAGACGATGCCCTGTCGGCGGAGGACTACAGCGCCCTCGTCGATGGCCATTAGTCCAGGACATCAGTCCCGACTATTAGACTAGGTCATTAGACTAGTGCAGCGTCAAGCCTAAAAATTAGGGTAATCGTAGGTTGGGTAGAACGAAGTGAAACCCAACAGATTCAAGGCTTTTGTTGGGTTACGCTGTCGCTAACCCAACCTACAAATTTAGATTTGACAGAGCACTAGGCTAGTAAACCAGGCTAGTAAACCCGTGCTGTTGGCTGCCATGCGTCTAGCGCTATTGAGTATTGATTCGGACAGCGGGCTGGGATGATCTATTGCAAATTATTACAATAGTCAAAGTCACCTCGCCAATGTAGCCTGCCGTTATGTCATCTGAGTTTTCTGTTTTGTCGCAATCTGCTGCCTTGACCACTGCCGAGCCTCATTCTGTCCATGAGCCAGCCCATGAGCCAGCGTCTTCATTGGTAGACACTTTGGTAGACTCTGACGCGTCTCTCTTTCCGCTTTCCTCGTCTGCTGGGCAGCCGTTTGCGATCGCTAACGAAGACTTGGCTGATTTTCCCCGTCGCCACATCGGCCCTACCCCCGATGACGTGCAGCAGATGCTTGGGGTGATTGGTCTGCCCAGTCTGGCTGACCTAATTGATCAGGCGGTGCCGCCTGCGATTCGGATGGCAGCCCCCCTCAAGCTACCCCTCGCCCAGAGCGAATATGAAGCGCTGCAAACCCTGAAGGCGATCGCCAGCCAAAATCAGGTGTTTCGCTCTTTTATTGGCATGGGCTACTCCAACTGCTTTACGCCCGCGGTGATTCAGCGCAACGTGCTGGAAAATCCCGGTTGGTATACCCAATACACGCCCTACCAGCCCGAAATTGCCCAGGGACGCTTGGAAGCGCTGCTCAACTTCCAGACGATGGTAATCGACCTGACGGGGTTAGAAATTGCCAATGCGTCCCTGCTGGATGAGGGCACTGCAGCGGCGGAAGCCATGAGCCTCAGCTATGGCGTGCACAAGGGCAAGTCCAAAACTTTTTGGGTATCGGCCCACTGCCATCCCCAGACCATTGATGTGGTGCGCACCCGCGCCCTGCCGCTGGGGATCGAGGTGATTGTTGGCGATCACCACAGCTTTGACTTTGAGGTGCCGATTTTTGGGGCGCTGCTGCAATATCCAGCGACGGATGGCGCAATTTACGACTATCACGACTTTTGCGATCGCGTCCATGCAGCCGGAGCACTGGTGACGGTGGCGGCCGATCTGCTCAGCCTGACCCTGCTCAAGCCCCCCGGTGAGTTTGGGGCTGACATTGCCGTGGGCAACACCCAGCGCTTTGGCGTGCCCTTGGGCTACGGCGGGCCGCACGCGGCCTACTTTGCTACCAAAGAAACCTACAAGCGTCAGATTCCGGGGCGACTGGTGGGGGTCTCAAAAGATAACGCCGGTAAACCGGCCCTGCGGCTGGCTCTGCAAACCCGCGAACAGCACATTCGACGCGATAAGGCTACCAGCAACATCTGCACGGCCCAGGTGCTGCTGGCAATCATGGCCAGCATGTATGCCGTTTACCACGGCCCCGACGGGCTGCGGCGCATCGCCGAGCGGGTGCAGCGGCTGACGACGACGCTGGCGGCAGGCTTGACCCAGCTTGGCTATGGGCTGGGGGCTGAGCCAGTGTTTGACACGGTGCGGGTGACAGTGGGCGATCGCCAATCGACCATTCTAGAGCGGGCGATCGCACAGCGCATCAACCTCCGCCCGATTGGGGACGACGCCATCGGCATTTCCCTGGATGAAACTACGACCCTGCAAGACCTCCAGACCCTGCTGAGCGTGTTTGCTGGGGATCAAGCGGTTGGTAGCCCGACTCTGGCGATCGCCCCAGCTTACCCTGATGCGGTGCGGCGCACCACGCCCTACCTGACCCATCCGGTGTTTAACCGCTACCATTCTGAAACCGAGCTGCTGCGCTATCTTTACCGTCTGCAAAGCCAAGATCTGTCGCTGACTACGGCGATGATTCCGCTGGGCTCTTGCACGATGAAGCTCAATGCCACCTCAGAAATGATCCCCGTTACCTGGAGTGAGTTTGGCGCGATCCACCCGTTTGCGCCGCTGAGCCAAACCCAGGGCTACCAGCAGATGTTCCGGCAGCTCGAACAGTGGCTGGCAGAAATCACTGGCTTTGCTGGCATTTCTCTCCAGCCCAATGCCGGTTCCCAAGG
>DATNOW010000953.1:0-4849 GCA_036703515.1 Chroococcidiopsis sp. | reverse complement strand
GTAGAGGTTTCGCGGGTGCGGCCAAAGCCAACGGGCATATCGGCCAGGGTTTGGAGTTCGAGGGCGACATGCTCGATGATGTGCCCCATCATGGTGCCTTCCCGCACGCGGCTGAGGAAACCCCCTCGGCATCCGGGCGAGCAAAAGTGTTCGACCAGACTTGGCAATACCTCGACTAGCCCTTCATAAAACCCTGGAATTTCATTGGAGGGTTTATCGGATAGCTCCTCTAGATCTAAGCGTAGGATGACTAGCTTTTGATGCCGGATGCTCCAATAGTTTGGACCTCGGAGGGTTTGGGTTTTAAGGATTTTCATAGCAATGTTGTGAAGGGCTGGGCGGTAGTGGCAGGGTTGATGCGGTGAGCAGAGTAAGAGGCGCTAGCGATGAAACAAACGGAGCGATCGCAGGCTGCTTATGTATGAACAATCTAGTCTCAGATCTAAGAAATCCTTCAAACCGTTCGCTGTGAACATTTTGAGTTCGATCTCGATAAATAAATCGGGATTCAAATCTGGATTTAATCTGGATTTAAATCTGGGCTTACGTCTAATCTAACGGTTTGTTACGCGATCCGTTGCAACAGATTTGGCTATCTGGCGATCGCCCGCCGCCCTTAAAAAACTGGTAAAAAACCGATAAAAAACCGGCGAACAGTCCCATCTGAAGCGTTTTAGCGGAGATTGGTGCGGTACGAGTACAGCCAGATCTCAGGTGAATTTCAGGTAAATGGCAGGCAAATTTTAGGCAAATGGCCGCGATCGCTTCAGCCCCAAATCGCCATTGAATTTGGTGGATTGGTGAAGCCAGCCAGAGAAAACCGGATGGAGAGATTGTGAATTCCGCAATATTAATGGCTATGAACTGTGGGAACAATAGCCCGCTTATAGAGATCATAGCGATCGCCATAGCTGAGGATATGCACCCTGAGATTATGGATGCTGAGGGGATCGGTGGTATCGATATCGGGTTGGTTGGTATAAGACAGCTCGCCCGGATCAACCACCGTGACGGTGCCCTTGCCGATTACCTGGAACGTGCCGTCGCCTTCAAACATGGCGCAGGTGTCTTCATCAATGCCGATCCCCAGCTTGTCGGGGTAGGCCGCGATCGCGCTCATTAGCCGCGCCATGCGATTGCGGTTGTGAAAATGCTGATCGACAATGACTTCGGGAATGATATTGAGCCCGCTGGTGACATCTACTAGGGAGCGATTGGGAGATTCGCCGCTGCCGCCGCCTGCAATCATGTGTTCCCCCATCACCGCCGCCCCCGCACTCGTACCCGCCAGGGTGACTTCCCCCAGCTGGGCCCGCATCCGCACCCTGTCCATAATGGCGGTATCGGCCATCAGACCACACAGCCGCAGCTGATCCCCACCGGTCATAAAAACGCCGGTACAGTTTTCGAGGAAGGCCGACCATTCGGGATTTGCGTCCTGTTCGCGATCGCGCACATCGACGATTTCTAGCTCCTTTGCCCCCATCTCCGTGAAAATTTCGCGATAGCGTTCGCCAATAATAGACGGCTCGCGCGAGGCGCAGGGAATAATGGCAATGCGCGCATCGGTACCACCAGACCGATTAAAAAACGTCTGGAGAATCTGACGACCGTGAACCTTGTCTTCGGCACCGCCAATCACCAAAACGGCGGTTTTTGTAAGCTCTGGCATTCTCTCCTGAAGAGATTGAGGTTTTAATTGCAGCAACGTATCGCTCCTGGACGTGATGTTGATCAACCGCTCCAGTGCGTTGCCAAGATAGATGCCGCTCTTCCGGGTGAATTTAATCGCTCGATGCAACGCTTTAAATTCGCTGAAGTGTAATCGAATCAGGCCGTCTCCATTCTGATAGAACACCTCTACAGAATCAATGGGGAGATCGATAGCGCCCGCTCCAATTTATCATAGGGCGATCGCCAAACACGGCCGTACAACGGATACATAATCAGCAACACTCAAACGAGATTGCCTCTTGGGCGATCGCCGTCACGGTCATAGGTGGGTTAGCCACTCGGCATAAACCACTTGGCATAAACCACTTGGCATAAACCCCTCGGCATACGCCAAACAGCAACCAAACGGCCAATCACCTTGGCGTTTTGCGGTATTTTGGACTCTGGAGGGCCCGTGCTATAGGAATCATCTCAAATTTTCTCGCCCAAAGTTAAGCAACTCGGAAATTTTTATTAAGAAATACTTTTACCTGTGCATTTTGATATAGTCACGCTCTTCCCTGATTTTTTTGCTTCACCCCTCAGTTCCGGACTGTTGGGACGGGCTCTAGCGCGTCAAATCGCCAGCGTCAGCCTCGTCAACCCGCGCGATTTTGCCACCGACAAGCATCGTCGCGTCGATGACGAACCCTATGGGGGCGGCGTGGGCATGCTGATGAAGCCCGAACCGATTTTTGCGGCGGTGGAGTCACTGCCGGTGCTGCCCCGTCGCCAGGTGCTGCTGATGACCCCTCAAGGGCAGACCATGACGCAGCCGATGTTCCAAGACTTTGCGACGGGGTTTGACCAACTGGTGATGATTTGCGGCCATTACGAGGGCGTTGACGAACGCGTGTTGACGCTGGTCGATCGGGAGATCTCCCTGGGCGACTTTGTTCTCACCTGTGGTGAAATTCCGGCGTTGACCTTGCTGAACGGGGTGATTCGGCTGCTGCCGGGCACCGTCGGCAAGGAAGAGTCGCTCAAAGCCGAAAGTTTTGAAGCGGGGTTGTTAGACTATCCGCAATATACTCGGCCGCCAGAGTTTCGCGGCTTGTCGGTGCCAGAGGTTTTGTTGTCAGGGCACCATGGCGAAATCGCCCGCTGGCGCAAACAGCAGCAGCTCAAAAAAACGCGCGATCGCCGCCCCGATCTATACTCTGCCTGGCTAGCGCAACACCCGGCCGAACTCCCCCACCCCGCAGATAATGGCTGAACAATTTGAAGACCGCTGGCTGCAGCGATTTTTCCTGGCAATTTTGCTAGGAGGACAGGTGTTGGTGCGTTTATTTCGCGGGCGATTTTACCGCCGCGCTCTGCTAGAGCATATGGTCAGCGTTGGGCCCCATTCCCTCAATGCGGTGCTGCTGACCAATTTTTTTGCTGGGATGATTTTCACCATTCAAACGGCGCGATCGCTGGTCGACTATGGAGCGGTCAGCGTCGTGGGCGGGGCGTTTGGCATTGCCTTTTGTCGAGAGCTGGCCCCGATTTTGACTGCTTGCGTGATCACGGGGCAAGTGGGGTCAGCCTTTGCCGCCGAAATCGGCAGTATGCAGGTGACAGAGCAAGTCGACGCCCTGCTGATGCTGCGCACCGATCCGGTCGATTATCTGGTTTTGCCTCGGGTGCTGGCCTGCTGCCTGATGCTGCCAGTGATGACCATTTTGGGGCTGGTGACGGGCATTGCCGGTGGGGTGTTGATCGCCTTTCACTTTTACGATCAGTCGCCATCAGAATTTTTGCGATCGCTCCACGCCATCCTCACCCTCAACGACCTGGTTAACGTAGTCATAAAAAGCACGGTGTTTGGGGCGCTGGTGGGGATTATTGGCTGCAACTGGGGATTGACCACTTCAGGCGGCGTCAAGGGCGTCGGGCGATCGGCAACCGCCGCTGTGGTGACGGGCTGGGTAGCGATTTTTGTGGTCAATTTTGTGATGTCGCTGCTGATGTTTCAGGAATTGGGGATCACGTAAATTGCTCCGATGAGCCACCTTAGCGCTGCCTAAACCGTCGATCAAACTGCTCTAGGCGCGCCTGCCACTGCTGCCAATAGCCCAGCAGCGTTGGCGCATCAAACCAAAACACCTCGGCGGGCTGGGCTGGGATCGCCACAATCAGGGCGGCATGGTTGAGGTGAATGTTGTGATCGGCATAGACGTGATTGATTGCACCGCAGTAGGCCGCGAGCTGGAGCGGCCCGTCATAGAGCCGCTCTACTGAACCCTTAGGGCGATCGCTTGTCTTCCAGTCGCAGACACACAGCACCCCATCTAAGCTGGCAATGCAATCGACCGTGCCGGCATAGCCCAAGTCATAGTGAAACACGGGGCTTTCCACCAAGCGCACCTCTGCAATCGTCTGGAGCACGGGGGTGAGGCTTTCCCAGTAGGGTTTGACGCTATCGGGACAGGGTTTGGCGTCCCCCAGCAGATGCCCCCGCAAATAGTGATGGGTTTGGGTGCCGCGGCTGCTGGCGGCGCTGGCCACCCGCTGGGCTTCAACATCCCCCAGGCGATCGCGCCAGCGCATCAGCGCTTCGCGATCTTCGCGGGGTTTGGTCGCGTTCAAAATCGTCGTCACGCTGGGCAACCGCACGCCCTGGCCATCGACAAAATAGCGCTGCCCGTTTTCGCGCACCGATTTGGCTGAAAATTTGGGCAGGAGGTTGATCTGAAATGACATGCGGTAGCCCTAACGCGAACCCAGTAGCAAGAAGATTCTACAGCGCCCGAGGATGTCGCTAAGATGTCGCTAGCAGGTTGCTAAGCTATCGCTAGCATATCGCTAAGATGTTGCTAAACAGATACAGTCGCGCCCCGATGCTTTGGCCTGATAGAGCGCCTGATCGGCAATGGATAACAGATCGGCAGGCGACTGGTGATGGTTGGGAATCATCGTTGCTACCCCCAGGCTAATGCTGATTTGGCTGTCTAGGGGAGAGAGGGCGTGGTCAATCGACAGTTGCTTTACATTTGCCCGAATCTGCTGTGCTACATAAATCGCCCCTTTGGCCAGGGTATTGGGCAAAACAATGGCAAATTCTTCGCCCCCATAGCGGGCCACAAGGTCGGCTGGTCGTTTAGTAGCCTGTTGAATCGCTTGTGCCACCTGATAGAGACAGCGATCGCCC
>DATNOW010000952.1:0-2822 GCA_036703515.1 Chroococcidiopsis sp. | reverse complement strand
CGTCACAAAGCTCTGGTTTTTAGCCAGTTTGTCGATCACCTTAAGATCCTGCGCGACTACCTCGACGAACAAAAAATTCGCTATCAGTATCTCGATGGCAGCACTCCGGCCCCCGAGCGCAAAAAGCGGGTCAATGCTTTTCAAGCCGGCGATGGCGATGTCTTTTTGATCAGCCTCAAAGCGGGCGGCACTGGGCTAAACCTGACCGCCGCCGACTATGTGATCCACATGGATCCCTGGTGGAACCCAGCAGTCGAAGATCAGGCCAGCGATCGCGCCCATCGCATTGGGCAGCAGCGCCCTGTCACCATCTATCGCCTGGTGGCCAAAAACACGATCGAAGCCAAAATTGTAGAACTGCACCAGCACAAGCGCGACCTGGCCGACAGCCTGCTGGAAGGCACGGATATGAGCGGCAAGGTGTCTACCGACGAACTGCTGCGCTTGATCCAAGAAGTCTGATGCCCCTGTGAATATCCCTTGTGAATGGCGTTATCCCAGGCGATCGCCCAATATCCTTTCCTTTAGCCAGATCAGTGCACTGTCTACATCTGCAACCTGCTCGGCGCTGGGCAGCGGCGGACGCTGGACCATCACCACCGGCAGTTGCAGTTCGCGGGCCGCAATAATTTTGGCATAGGTGGCGTCTCCACCGCTGTTTTTGCTGACGATCGCCCCAATGCTGTAGCGCTGCAATAGCGATCGCTCCTGCTCCACCGAGAAAGGGCCACGCTCCAATAGCACCACGCCCGGCGGGATCGGGGCATCGGGGGCAGGGGCATCCACCATCCGCATCAAAAACCAGAGGTGGCGCAATGGCGCAAACGTGCCCAGCTCTTGCCGCCCAATGGTCAAAAAAAAGCGATCGCCGATCTCAGGCAACACAGCCGCCGCCGCTTCGTTACTGGCCACTTCCACCCAGCGATCGGAGGCAGAGGGTATCCAGGCGGGGCGCAGCAGCCGCAGGTGCGGAATGCCAACGGTGGCCGCCGCCGCGATCGCATGGGCAGAGATCTGGGTCGCAAACGGATGGGTGGCATCAATCAATCCAGCGATCGCCTGTTGGTGCAGGTAGTCTACCAATCCGGCAACGCCGCCAAATCCACCTACGCGGGTTTGCGGAGCAACCATCGGCTGCTGGGTACGGCCGGCTAGAGAATGGATGATCTCGATTTCTGCTAGAGGCGTATCTGCCAGAAGCTTATCTGCCAGAGGCTTATTTGCCAGAGGCTTATCTGCCAGAGGTGTATCTGCCAGAGCCGTAACCTTCCGCATCAGCGCTGTTGCCTCCGTTGTGCCACCCAACAGCAGCACTCGTTTGGGCTTACCCATAGTTCTCGATTAGCCTGTTTGCCAATTGAACGCACACTGGAAACTACTCATTGAACCAGGAATTGCCTCAGAAAATACCTCAGAAATTAGCTCAGTGAAATCTTCAGCGTTACCTCAAATCAATATCCCAAAATGTTCAACAGTAAGCAGTTTTTGTGGGGTGCAGAAAACTAAATTTGAACAGTCCGCAGTTTCAATAAAACCTTAAATAAAACTTTAAATAAAAGGAGTTCTATCAAACGAGTTCAATCAAACCCGATCCTCAACAGTGAGTTCTACGGCTACGTCTGTTGTTCTTAGCGCTACACGGTTTACTGAGAAGTATCAAAAATAAATTAGTGCTATCGCTTAATCTATCGTTTCAGCAGGTGGACGTAGCCAATGAACGCAATGAACAAACGCAGCAGATAAACGCAATAAATGGACGCAATAAATAGATGTAACAGATGGACGTAATGATGGAGGCAGCAGATGATGCAGCAGATGACGCAGCAGATGGACGCAATAACTGTTTTAACCAATTTAACCAACTGATCCTGATTTCAAAATTATTATTCCAGTGCATCATGCAAAATAGAGTCAGAGACTTTATCAAATTCACAATTCACAGTGACTTAAACTAGTTCGTCGGGAATAATGAACATTAGGTCGCTAACCTCCTTGGCTTGTTGAGATGATCAATCGCGCAACAGCTCTTATTGCTTCTCAGTTGAAATCGATTATCGTCCGCGATCTATTGGTCGTTTCACCCAAAGTCACCCTGATGGAGGCGATCGCCGCCATGGGACGAGGGGCCAACCCTTCGCCCACAGCCGAGGGTCATACCGCCAGTCAGGTTACTACTCAATCTACGAGTCAAGCTGAAAGCACCTCAGAAAACACCTCTACAAGTACGCCAGCAAGCGCCCCTACAAGCACCACTGAAGGCATCCCAACCGTTCCCACTCGCTGCGCATTTGTTGTAGAGAACGGGCAGCTCGTCGGCCTTTTAACCGAGCGTGATATTGTTCAAATCTGCGCCCAGTCTCGCCCGCTGACAGAGTTGCAGGTGCAGGATATCTGTAGCCACCCTGCTGTCACCCTGCGCGAGTCGGCCCTAACCGATGTCAAAATTGCATTTGACCTGCTACAACAGCACAACCTTGACTATTTGCCTATTGTCGGCGACGACGACGCATTAGTGGGTGTAGTTACGCAAGCCAGCTTGCTGCGGGCGCTCAACCCCTTGACCCTGTGCCAGCTCACTGAGCAGTTAGAAGACACGATTGCGCACCTAGAGCGCGAAAAAAACGCTCTGCTAGAAGAACAGGCGAGCGAGCTAGAGCAACATGTAGCTGAACGGACTGCTGCTTTAGAAAAAAAAGCCAAGCAAGAGCAAATTTTAGCAACAGTCGCCACCCAAATTCGGTCGTCACTCAATATTCAAGACATTTTAGATACAACGGTGCAGGAGGTGCGATCGCTCCTCAACTGCGATCGCGTCACCATCT
>DATNOW010000951.1:0-2140 GCA_036703515.1 Chroococcidiopsis sp. | reverse complement strand
GTTGCCGCTACCGCCAATAATGGTGTCATTGCCAGTGCCGCCCAGTAAGTTGTCATTACCGTTGCCACCATCAATGGTGTCATTTCCGGCTCCACCGTTGAGGTTGTTGTTGTTGTTGTTGCCAACGATGATGTTGCCGAGGGAGTTACCGGTGCCGTTGATGGCGTTGCCGAGCAGGGTGAGGCGTTCGACGTTGCTGGTCAGCGCATAGCTAACAGAGGCGCGGACGGTGTCAATGCCTTGATTGGTGCCTTCAAGGACGCGATCGCCTGTACTGTCGACGATATAGGTGTCATTACCGGCGTCCCCGCGCATCGTGTCGCTGCCGGTGCCGCCATCGAGGGAATCGTTACCCGTATCGCCATCGAGTAAGTCATTGCCGCCCAAACCCTCAAGAATATCGTCGCCAGCCAACCCAAAAATCGTGTCCTGCAGATTGGTTCCTCTGAGCCGATTACGTCCACTAGTCCCGCTAATTGATACCATGCCTGAGTTCCCCCCGATCGAGATTTAGATTTGACTAATTTTGCGTAAATACACGATAAAACGCGGCGAAACCAACGTTTTTGGCTGCCTAAGGACTGCTAGAACACAATTATTTGAGCTGGCGCGAGAATGCTTCAGATTTTAATACATGGAATACGAAAAAATACCTACATCGCTAAGAATTTATTAGAAAAACACTGAACTTGCGAGGCTGCCCTTAAGCCTTTGACAGGGCGATAGTAGGGGGCGTAACCGATCCCCTAGAGAGGGGGCTGTGGAGATCTTTTCAACGCGATCGCAGCGTGATCGGTCTTGGCTTAATCCTGATCATTGTCAAAACGTTGAGTGGTTTTGAGCGATTGTTCTAGGAATTTGCTGACGGACTTTAGCCCATGATCGAGTGTGAAGATTTGGACTTCTTTAATAGGTCATCGCAGTGGCTAATGTCCAAGAAATCAGATGGCCCTTTTTGGTTAAGGCTAGCTTACCCACAAGATTCTATGTAACTTACACAGTAATGCAATTAATATTTAACAAAGATATAGGTGTTTCTGTTTAAAGAGTTTAAGGGCGTTTGGCGTCGCGTTAACCTGTTAGAGCAGTGGTTTGATGATGGGCTGAATACGTTGGCCTAGTAACCATTTACACCTGATGCAGCTTGATCGTTGCAAGGGACGAAAGCGATCGCAAATATTCCCCTAGAAAGGAGATTTTGATCAGCGCAACGATTGGTCAAATCAAGCGGGCAACCCGAGGCATTGGCTTAAATTTGAACCGCTGTCATTTTGATTTCAACACTTTTTAATAGCGGTTCGATGGCTCGATTTTTGCTGCTGGGATAATGGGCCAACTTTGGCGGTTTGAAATCCGATCCTGAGGTCGGAATTTCAGAAAAGGGGGTTGGACGGACTATTGCTTTGAAGAGCGGATGTTTTCAAGGTCAGATGTTTTCAAGGGTGGAGTGCCTATGGCGATCGCTCTACTCTGATATCTGTGGATCGCTATGCCATGCTTTCCATCCTATTAAAAAGACAGAAGCACAAATGTGTGCAGATTTGACCAGGAGACAGGCCTTACAATCTGCATTTTTTTTGGCTATGGCGACACTCTGCTGTTACCAAACAAGGGCGATGAATTAGCTTCATGCCGCTTTGGTGCGATCGCCCGTTTAGGGTGAGCGGTCAATCAGGGTGCGGTTTTTGGGGGGCGATGCTGAATTATAGTCTAGAAATTTAAATACAACCTTTGCTGTCCAAAAAAATTGAGACGACGACATTGGGCAGGGGGCGATCGCCTGCGGCTGGGTTGTAAATTTCCGTAGAGACACTATTTACGTCTCGATGGGAGTGGGACGACCAGAGACAGATGAGCAGAGACAGATGAGCAGAGACAAACGAATGAAACAAACGAATGCTCTAGCTGTGGGAAAGCGGCTGAATTGCCCCTTGGCTGAAGGGGGCGGAAGGGGCAGGGAGTGCTTTGGCGCTCAGGTGCGCAAGAAAGCTGCATGGATGTGACTGCGTCCATCTCCTGAGGGCTATGACGGAGATGGGTGGCCGGTGGTTCCGGCGCTAAGGGGCAATGTTTCAGCGGCCAGCAAGCTGAGGCGTGTCCGCCCTAGGCAGACAGAGCGTTGTCGGTTTGGGTGACGACC
>DATNOW010000950.1:0-3678 GCA_036703515.1 Chroococcidiopsis sp. | reverse complement strand
GGATTGACGAGCTGCTGGGCAGCGGTGGGCGCAGTCCAGAGTAATAGTGGCCAAGCCAACAGGAGCCCCAACGACCAGGCAACCAGTTTGAGCGAGCGGGCAATGTTCATGAGCGGCAGGCAAGGGGGCGGGGGTGGTTCGACACTTCGACGAAGCTCAGTGGCCTCAGGCTCATCAACCGGGGAGGGAGAGTGAGGGCAGGCTGAGCGGGCTTTCAGCGGGAGGCGGCAGGCAGAGCGGCCAAAAATGGCATGATTTGCTCGGCCACTGCCACTGGGTAATTTTGGGGCAGGGCGTGGTCGGCGTCGGGCAGGATGCTCAACTGGGCACCGGGAATTTCGCTGGCGTAGGTTTGGCTATGCCACAGGGGAATCGTTTCGTCGCGATCGCCCGTAATCACCAGCGTCGGCACGCGCAAACGGTGGATTTCCTTCTCGACCGTATCAATCGCATCTTCAGGACGCAAGCGATCGACCAAAAACGATCGCCCGGCCGGTTGGGCATTGATCTGTGTCCGAAACCAGCTAATTTGGGCGATCGCCTCCCCCTTCCCGGTCAGCGTAGCCAAGGGTTTGATCAGCGCGAGCCCCCAATCAACCACAGGGGTTTGCCACAGCAGCGGGCGCAAATGGTCGTAGCGCCCACAAAAGCTATCGTCGCGAATGCCTGCCGGAGCGAGCAACACCAGCGCATTGACGGTTTCCCCGTAAGCCAGGGCATAGGCCGAGGCGACCCATCCGCCCAGAGAATGCCCCACCAGCGTTACTGAGCCCAACCCCAAGGTTTCGATAAACTGCCGCACAAAGCTCACGAGGGTAGCAATGTCATAGCGGATCATCGGCGTCGAAGATTGACCAAACCCCAGCATATCTAGGCTAATACAGCGATAGTGAGGCTCTAATTCGGTGATCAGCGATCGCCAGCAGCTCCCTTCCCCCATAAATCCATGCAAAAACAGCACCACTTCGCCTGTCCCAGAGTCCTGATAGGCCGCGTTATAGTCCTGGGCAGACGACCGCAGCGCGACGATGGTTTTAGCTGTGGTTTTAGCTGTGGTTTTGGCTGTGGTTTTAGCGAAGGCGTTAGCTGATAGGGGTTGAGACATCGATTTGGAATCCTCCAACAGAGTGAATCGAGTGGGTGAAGTGGACGCATCCGCCCTCTCGCTAGGATAGAGGTGCAGTATTCTGCATGTCCTGTGCAATCAGTGCGATTTTTGCGATTTGCGCCGCGATTTGCGCGATCGCTATGCAGCTGTTTCTACCCCCATCTTGACAGAGCCGAGGATGGCTCGCTCTATGGTGCCCCGCTTCCCCCACAGCCGCCCTACTCTCGATCCCCATAGGTGGTTGTTGAGAACCCCCTTCTGCAACGCAATCCTGTTCCAAACCGTCATCGTGCCAAAGAGCCACCCTCACCCAGCCTTGAATGGCTCTAACGTCTAGTTTATGACCGGAAGATACCGTTTCGTTTTGCTGGTTAGCGCCCTTGTGACCGCGTTGAGTCTAAACGGCTGCCAGCCCGCACTGCACAATAGCGCACCGAACGCGAAGCAGTCGGCGGCGGCCCCTGCTGCTGGTCAATCCTCAGATCAAGCGGCATTGAGTCAATCGGCCGCAGACCCGGCTGGGTCTGCACAAACCGCTGACCCAGCCGAGGCTGACCCCGATGCTCCTAGTTCAATGGCCATGGGGGCACAAAAAGTACCCGCTAGCCAGCCAGGCGTCGTTGCCATCTTGCCCAATGGCACCCACTATCAGTTTTGCAGTACTCCCCCCAGCCCGACCGGTGAACCGCCCACCAGCGGTTCCTGCTATGTGTTTCGCAAGACGGGCGATCGCCTATTTGGCTACTACTACGACACTGCCACCCTGGGCGAAGAAGGGCTTTGCATCAGCGGCTTTATCAACGGCAGCACCATCGTCGGTGAGGGGATTGAGCGCGTTGGCGGCAGCGGGCGGCAAGAGATTCCCCCCGGGGCCGACGGCCCCCTGCCCGTCAACTGGGACAGCGACGGGTTCCTGCAAGTGTCTCGGGCCAAAGTGATAGACGAATCGATTTTGGACGGCACCCAGATCAAATATGCGACCATTCGCCTGCGGCTCGACCAGTTTCAGCGCTATCCCGATACGGCCAATCCTGTGCCCGAAAGCTGCAATCAGTAGCCACCCGCGCACGATGCGGGCAGCGGCTGGGTATGACGCACCAGGTAATGAATAAACTGCTGTTTGAGCTGGGGGTTGACACAGGCGTATTCAAAGAATTTGAACCCCAAGCTGCGGGCCCGAATCAGCACCTGATCGGGGGTCAGCCCTTCTTGGATCGCCACACTTAAAAGGGCGATCGCCGCAGAGCGAAACCCAGCGGCACAGTGCAGCACAACGGGCTTGGGCATCTGATCAAGCTGCGCCAAAATGGCAGACACCAGTTCTTCATTCAGGGCTTCGAGCTTAAGCGGCACGTTGACATAGTGCAACCCCAACGACTCAGCCAAATGCTGCTCATCGCTCAAAAAGCCCAATTCGTCAGGCGATCGCAAATTGAACACCGATCGATAGCCCTCTTGCGTCGCCTGCTGAAGCTGTTCTGGAATCACCTGACCGGTCACAGCAAGATGGTCATTGATCTGCACGGCATTTATCACAGTCACTCCTTTGGATACATCCTGCCCGTCGCCCCCGACAAATTGGCGCATCAAAATTGCAGCCCGATGACGCAATTTGCCGCAAAAAACGCTTAGGCGGATCTACATGTCGGCTAAGACACGTTACGGCAATATTTACGGCGCGATCGCCTTCTTTAGCTCAATTTGTCGATCAAGAGCGATAGATTCTATGTTCTCCAAATAATATACGGTTTATCGACCGATTTACCGTAGATTAAAAATATTAATACGGTTTGCCGATCGGTTTTTAGGGGATTTTGGAGCGTAGCGGGTTGACTGCCAGAGCTCGAATGCCCTCACCGTTCGGCTGGGCGCTCACGTCGAAGCTTGCATCATGTCGGCGCTGTCTTGCCTATCTTCCTCACATAAAACTTACAATGACGCTTCATTATTGTATTGATTGTTGATTGTATTGATTGCTGTATTGATATTTGAGTTGAGCCAAGCTGTAACTTGGGCGTCCCTCCCCTTATTAATTTAATGGGAGTTTAATTTAATGGAAGTGCGATAGATCAAAAAGCAGTTGCAATCAAGTTGCAGTCAAGTTGCAGTCAAAAAGCAGAATGAAAGCAGCCGCATAGCCGTGTGTTCTTAGGAGGGTAGGGTATGGGTATCTATGCTACGACTTCAGGCAACCTCACCAAAGAACTGCAAACCGCGATCGCTGATTTACGTCAGGTCAACGCTTATGCGGGTTTATTCCGTTTCATGACGATTGGAGCGGTATTTCTCAGCGTAGCGGCGCTAGCTTGGTCAACCCCCAATCTCCTGGCGTTTGGGGCAATTACAGTCATCGCCGGCATCTTTTATGCATTCTGGATGATTTGCAGCCACGACATGGTGCACCAAACGCTAACGGGATGGCCATGGTTTGAGACTATCTTGTCTCGACTGATAACTTGGCCAATGCTATGGCCTCAAGGAATATATGCGATGCTACATCGCTTACATCATGGCTGGAATGGCATTGACCTACGCGACCCAGAGCGAGTGCAGTGGACTGCTGAGGAGTA
>DATNOW010000949.1:0-3055 GCA_036703515.1 Chroococcidiopsis sp. | reverse complement strand
CAACCACCAGATTGATGTGTTCGGGTCGGGGATGATGTTCGGCGTAGTCTAAGACCGTCCCTTGGGCCACGACTAGGTCGGGTTCCGGTTGCGAAAAATCATCGAGTTGAATGGGGTCTTGAGTCCGCACTAGGGCGGTGTTGCCCAATTGGTCGCGCAGCGTATTGGCCAACAGTTGCAGTGCGGTAACGTGGACAGTGCCCTTAGCTGCCATTAGGATGATTTGTCCCGCAATCAGTTCTGTCCGTTCGTTTGCGTCAAGGATGCCCAATTCGCTCATGCGGTGGTAGTCTGCCACTGTCCAACGTTTGAGCAATGTAGATTCTATCGGTACGGCAAAGCTATCAGTGGCAAGAGAAGGAGGCATGGCGGGTGAGGGCTGAGTGGAGTCGAGTCACCGGACTATTCACCATTTTGATGATTTTCGGCGGCGTTGCCTAGGGCACAGCACTTTTGGGGTGGTCTAGGTTCATGCGATCGGGTGTAGCCTATTTCTGATAGGAGGTTCCAAATTTGCTGCAAAAAGCACTGTCGAATGGGCTGGCACTGCTAAGATGCACGTAATTAAGTAATCGCTGTGTTTTGTTAGGTTGTCTCCAGTTCCATGAGTGACATTATTCTCGACGTCCAGAACCTTCAAGTCCAGTTCCAAACCGATATCCGCCGCGTCACGGCCGTTGATGGCATTTCGTTTCAAGTCAGGCGCGGGCAAACCTTAGGAATTGTGGGCGAGTCAGGGTCGGGGAAGTCGGTGACGGCGCTGGCGTTGATGAAACTGGTGCCCAACCCACCGGGCAAGATCGTGGGCGGTGAAATTTGGTTTCAGGGGCTAGAGCAACCAGAGCGGATGAATTTGCTGACGCTGTCGGCTGAGCAAAGCCAGCAGTATCGCGGCGGGCAGGTGTCGATGATCTTCCAGGAGCCGCTGAGTTCGCTCAACCCGGTCTATACCTGCGGGTTTCAGCTAATTGAGGCGATTCGGCAGCATGAAGATATCCCCATGCCCGAGGCGCGGCGGCGAGCGATCAATTTGCTGCAAGAGGTGAAGCTACTGCCCAGCGATGACGAGTTGCAGCAGCGGTGCCTAGACGAATGGCGCAAGCGCAACCCATCGGAGCTGGCGAAAGCGCCATCAGAACGGGAGCTTTTGCAAGAGGTCGGCCGCCAAAAGCACGCCATTTTAGAACGTTACCCGCACCAGCTATCGGGCGGTCAGATCCAGCGGGTGATGATTGCGATGGCGATTTCGTGCAATCCGTCGCTGCTGATTGCCGATGAGCCAACCACAGCGCTGGATGTCACGGTGCAGGCGACTATTTTAGATTTGCTGCGCGAGTTGCGCGATCGCCGGGGGATGTCGATTATCTTTATCACCCACGACCTCAGCCTGATTGCCGACATTGCCGACTCGGTAGCGGTGATGTATCAGGGCAAAATTGTCGAGCAGGGGTCGGTGGTCGATATCTTTAGCAATCCCCAGCATCCTTATACTAAGGGGCTACTCAACTGTCGCCCTACTCCAGAGCGCCGCCTGCGCTACCTGCCGGTGATTTCTGACTTTATGGAAACGGCAATGACCGCCGATGGGGAAACGGTGATCCAAGAGCGGGTGTTAGACGGGGCAGCAAGCGATCGCCTCCTGGCCGAGGTGCCCACCGATGAATTCACCCAGCGCCTCGCAACGCTCCAGACCCAAACGCCGCTGCTGTCGGTCAAAGACTTGCAGGTGGGCTTTCCGGTGCGGGGCATGTTTGGCGAAACCCAGCGCTATGTCATGGCCGTGGCGGGGGTGTCGTTTGATGTATATCCGGGTGAAACCCTAGGGCTAGTAGGCGAATCGGGCTGCGGCAAGACTACCTTGGCGCGATCGCTGATCCATCTGGTTAAGCCCACTGCTGGGCAAATCTGGTTTGAAGGGCGCGAGCTGAACACCCTAGGGCGCAAAGAGCTGCGCACCGTGCGGCGGGATATGCAGATTATTTTCCAAGATCCGTTCAGCTCCCTCGATCCACGCATTAGCGTCGGTGAGGCCGTGATGGAACCGCTCAAAATTCATGGCATCGGGCAGGGGGCGCGCAACCGCAAAGAGCGGGTTGACTATTTGCTAGAGCGGGTGGGGCTCGACCCTAGCTGTCGCGATCGCTATCCCCACGAGTTTTCTGGCGGGCAGCGCCAGCGGATCTGCATCGCCCGATCGCTGGCGTTAAATCCTCGCTTTATTATCTGCGACGAGTCGGTATCAGCACTCGACGTCTCGGTGCAGGCCCAGGTATTAAACCTGCTGAAAGAAATTCAAGAAGAGTTTAAGCTGACCTATATTTTTATCTCCCATGATTTGAGCGTCGTTAAGTTTATGAGCGATCGCATCATGGTGATGAATCGCGGCCGCATCGAAGAGATGGGCCCCGCCGATCAGATCTACCACCAGCCCAGCCAAGCCTACACGCAGCAGTTGATTTCGGCCATTCCCATCGGCAGCATTGACCACATCCGCCAGCGCCAATCCCAGCGCGGCCTAGCCGTGAGCTAAGGCTGAGCAATGCGCAACAGCCAGCTTTTTACAGCTTGCGCGGAAGAGACTTATTCTCGCCCGTGCTGCTTTTATTAACTTTTAAATCGAGATATTACGAATTAATCGAGCCCTCCGGCGCGAATCACCGCAGACAGGGTGAGATCGCGATAAGATATCGTTAAGCATTGTAACGATATTCTCATGTCAGACCAAACGGGCGACACCAGCACTCTCACCGACAGCCTCACCCACACTCTCAGTCAAGCGCAGCGCGTTGTGGTCGTTGGAGCGGGCATTGGCGGGCTGACGGCAGCGGCGCTGCTGGCCCACCGGGGCTATCGGGTGACGGTGTTTGATCAGGCAATCGTGCCGGGGGGCTGTGCGTCGACCTTTGCCCGTCGGGGCTTTACCTTTGACGTGGGCGCAACCCAGGTGGCCGGGCTAGAACCGGGCGGCATTCACCATCGCATCTTTAGTGAACTGGGGATTGCGCTACCCGAGGCGACCTTTTGCGATCCCGCTTGTGCCGTCTACCTGCCGGGG
>DATNOW010000948.1:0-3507 GCA_036703515.1 Chroococcidiopsis sp. | reverse complement strand
GCCCGCACCATAAATAGGGCGGCTGGCATGCCCTTTCCAGAAACATCACCAATCGCAATGCAGAGGTAGCGATGGTCGAGGGCAAACACATCAAAGAAGTCTCCGCCCACATCCTTGGCAGGAATCATGGTGGCAACGAGATCGATTTGGGGAATACGTTCACAGAGCCGATCATAGTCGGGCAGCATATTCGCTTGAATGCGATTTGCCACGCTTAGCTCCTGCATGGCCTCTTCAATATTTTTGGTTTCAGTAATATCTCGAATAATCACCAGCGCTTCATTCGAGTTAATCGGAGAGACACGTACCTCCTCATAGCGAGAGTTGTTGTTTTCTCCCTGCAAATGTTGCTCATACCGTTGCAGTTGGTTCGCGGTAATAGCCCGAAGAATCATATCAATGCGCTGCTGAGCCAAATCGGGTGGCAAATACTCCTTCACATGCTTTGTTTGAGCCGTCGAGTCCTGACTTTCAATGCGGGGATGCTCGACCGAAAACGATGTATTCCCTAAAATATCGAGTTCAACGCCATCGATGCGCGTGCGAATCAGTAAGTCTGGAATCGCATTGATGATGGCGTGAATCATTTCTTCTTTTTGCTGTAATGCTTTTCGAGCTTGCCTTTGCTCGGTAACATCAAAAATTGCACCATCCAAGTGCAAAAGATTACCTTGCGCATCAAAGGTGCCTTTGCCGCGTTCAATCACCCATCGGGTTTTGCCGTCGTGATCTACAAGGCGATATTCAATTCTATAGGGCTGTTGATTGCGAATTGCTAGCTGTGTGACTTCATGGACATACTGGCGATCGCCTGGATCGATAATGCTCGCAAATGAACGAACCTGATTATTGATGAAATCAGCGGCGGGATATCCAAGCAATTCGTTGACCGAATCACTGATAAATTCCATTGTCCAATGTTCGTCATTTTGGCATCGGTAAATAATGCCTGGAATATTATCAATCAGCGTCCGAAACCGTTCTTCCTTCTCAGAAAGGGCGACGAAAGAGTTTCGTAGCTGCTCATCCATTTGGTTGAAGGCGATCGCTAATTCATTCGTTTCTAAAAGGGTGGGTAGGGGAGTCGGCTGCGGCCGTTGCCCCATACTCATTGTCCCTGCGACCATGGGCTGGATCGATTGAATGATCTGACTGAGAAACTGGTTGATGCGACGTGCAATCATGAAAAGGATGCTCAAATGAATCTTCGGCAGGCGCATGGGTCAGCAAACCTAGGAAATACGTTCTCAATTGGGTCGAGTTGAGCGCGGATGATGGCTATTTATTATTCTGGCTATTTATTATCCTGGCTACTCATTATTCTGAAGATTGTCCAACATGTCTAACCCTCATGGCTCCGTTAAACCCTCTACACCCACAGGGCGATCGCGACCTGCGCATGATTGCCAATCGCCTCAGCTATGCCTTGGGGCGTGACGCCCTGGTGCAGCAGACGACCTCCCATTTGCGAGAAAGCTTTCAGGTCGATCGGGTGATGCTCTATTACTTTTACCGACGCTGGAAGGGGCAAGTCACCTTTGAGTCGGTGGGCGACCCGACGCTGTCGCTGTTGGGATCGAGCGGCCCCGATCAGTGTTTTAACGACGAGTATGCGGCGCTCTATGAAGCTGGACGGATCAAGGCGATCGCCGATATCACCACCGAGCCTATTACCTCCTGCCATCGCGAATTTCTGCAAGCTCTCGGCGTGCGCGCCAACCTTGTCGCCCCAATCCTCACCGAGCGCGGCCTATGGGGATTGCTGATTGCCCATCACTGCCAATCGACACGCCCCTGGACAGACGCCGACATCGCCCTGATTCGCGCCAGCGCTGTTACTTTGACCGGCGCATCGGCCCTATATGGTGCGTAACTCTCCCTCTCACTCCGTTACACAGTGTTGCAACTCTTAACATATGGGGCTTCCTTGCACCTCTAGGAGCTTGGTAGACTGGGGAGCGTACTGAGTTGATCACCAGCGAACGGGGGCTTAGCTCTCAAGCCCGTCCAGCTTTCTTTAAAACGTTCCTATTTTGGTCGCAGAACGATATCTCGCAAGTAGAAGTAACAATGGTAAACTCCCTCGAAAAACCGACATTTGAAGAGATTCGCCCAGGCGTTAAAACTCCCTCAAAAGAAACCATCCTTACCCCTCGCTTCTACACCACCGACTTCGACGAGATGACCAAAATGGACATCTCCGTTAACGAAGACGAGTTGCAAGCGATTCTAGAAGAATTTCGCGTCGACTATAACCGCAACCACTTTGTCCGAGACGAAAAGTTTCAACAGTCTTGGGATCACATCGACGGAGATACCCGCCGGGTGTTTGTCGAGTTTCTAGAGCGGTCTTGTACGGCTGAGTTTTCGGGCTTTTTGCTCTACAAAGAGCTAGGTCGTCGCCTCAAAGACAAGAGCCCCGTGTTGGCCGAGTGCTTTAACCTGATGTCGCGGGATGAAGCGCGTCACGCTGGGTTCCTCAACAAAGCCCTGTCTGACTTTAACCTACAGCTTGACTTGGGCTTTTTGACCAAGAGCCGCAGCTACACCTTCTTTAAGCCCAAGTTCATCTTCTACGCGACCTACCTGTCTGAGAAGATCGG
Source organism: Chroococcidiopsis sp. (assembly GCA_036703515.1). Taxonomy (GTDB): domain Bacteria; phylum Cyanobacteriota; class Cyanobacteriia; order Elainellales; family Elainellaceae; genus DATNOW01. The sequence goes on along the minus strand of DATNOW010000948.1, from coordinate 904 downwards.
CTACTGGCGCTATATCACCATCTACCGCCACCTGGAAGCGCACCCCGAAGATCGGATCTATCCGATTTTCAGCTTCTTTGAAAACTGGTGCCAAGACGAAAACCGCCACGGTGACTTCTTTGATGCCATCATGCGCGCCCAGCCCCAGTTCCTCAACGACTGGAAAGCGCGTCTGTGGAGCCGTTTCTTCTTGCTGTCGGTGTTTGCCACGATGTATCTCAACGACCTCCAGCGGTCTGAGTTTTATGCGTCGATTGGGCTGGATGCGCGCGATTACGACATCCACGTGATCCGCAAGACCAACGAAACGGCGGGTCGTGTCTTCCCTGTGATTTTGAATGTCGATCATCCCAAGTTCATTGAGCTGATGGACAAGGCGGCCGAAAGCAACAGCAAACTGGTAGCGGTGTCTAACTCTGATGCCCCCAAGCCGCTCAAGGTGCTGAAGCAGATCCCCCACATTGCCGGGATCGCAGTCAACTTGATTCGCCTCTACTTCATGAAGCCGCTGGATGCGGCCGTTGATCACGGTAGAGTGCGTTAGGGTTTTCTTCACCCCTCACGTTAGACGGCTCTGTGCATGGTGCAGAGCCGTTTTTTCATGGCAATTTTGCACCGGCTACGCGGCCCGGAATTCGGGGAAAGGGGCTATGCTCAAAAGCAGGTCAGCCGGAGCGATCGCTCCTCTGATGCAGAGTAGCAAGAGTGTAGCAAGACGGGCAGGTGCATGGGGCTATCGCAGGGTTGGGCTGTGTTGGTGATCTTTGCCGTATGTCCACTGATTGGTGGGCTACCGCTGATCGACTGGATTGTGCGGGGCACCACCGGACGGCGGCTAAAGAAGCTGGGCACGGGCAATATCAGCGTGTCAGCGGCGTTTTACCACGGTGGGCGCTGGGTCGGT
>DATNOW010000947.1:0-2312 GCA_036703515.1 Chroococcidiopsis sp. | reverse complement strand
ATGAAACGCCCCTGTCTGAGTTGACCGAGCCAGCCATGCGTCCGGTTCCGAGCCCCGTTGGTGGAACGATCCAAAAAGTATATATTCCAGGGCCCGAGTCAGCGGTGGCTGTGACCTGTGTGCGTCCAGGCTTTGAACCCTTCTTCTATGCCGACCAGGGGGAAAACTGGGTAGGATGTCAGACCAAGACCAGCCAGAGCCTGTCCAGCCAGAGCCTGTCCAGTCAGATCCCCACTGCTGACCCGTCTCAATCATGAATCTGCGTCAGTTTTATCAGCGCTGGCGATCGCAACTTTTAGGGGTAGCCAGCGCGGGGTTAATGCCGTGGGTGATGAGTGCCGGGCCAGCCTGGGGAGCGACCTCGATTACGGCCGCCTATGGCATTATTGAACAGTCGGTTTCGATTGATTCGCTCAAGGCCTATGCGGCCGACGGCACGATTAATTCCGATCTGCGGATTTTTATTCGTCAACTCGAACCCGAACAGCGACAGCCGTTTAAGGATCTGCTGACGGCGCGAATCAACGTGTCGGATGTGGCCATTTCTCAGTTTCTTTACACCGCGCAGGGAGAAATGCTGCTGCGGCAAGTGGGCCAGGTGATTCGCACCGATGCCCACCTATCGGGGTTTTATGCCATTCGGGCTGCTATTATTTTGGCCGCCGCCGATCCGGCTGGGCTAACGCTGCTGAATGTACTCGAAAAATTTCCGCTAGATAATATTCGCGTTGACCTCGACCGGGCCTTGCAGATTGCCGGAGGCTTGGAAACGCTGGTGCAGCAGAGTCAGGTAGCGGTCAGTCTGATCCAGCAGCAGTCTACTCTCGATGCGGTGGCTGAGCCGTGGAGTCCGGTGCCCGGCAGCGCTGATTTGCGATCGCCGGGGCCGTTTACCTGGCAAATGCAGACGATTCAGGTTGATAGTGCATCTCGCCAGCGCTCCTTTCCGGTCGATATATATCTGCCGCAGTCGCGCTCCTCGTCAGCCCTTCAGCCAGCGCCGGTAGTGGTGATCTCCCATGGTTTGGGGGGCGATCGCACGACCTTTGCCTACTTGGCTCAGCAGTTAGCTTCCTATGGCATGGTGGTGGCGGTGCCCGAGCATCCGGGCAGCGATGCCCAGCAGATTCAGGCCCTGATTGCCGGTACGGCCAGCCAGGTGACGCCGGCCAGCGAATTTATTGACCGCCCCCGCGATATTACCGATCTGCTCGATACCCTAACCAGCCTGTCGCAGAATGATCCCCGCTTTCGTGGACGGATGAACTTGCAGCAGGTGGGGGTTGTTGGGCAATCGTTTGGCGGCTATACGGCCTTGGCTCTGGCGGGCGCACAGGTAAATCTGCCCCAGCTCGCGGCCGCCTGTAGCAGTCAAAATCAGTTTAATATTGCCCTGCTGCTAGAGTGTCAGGTGCTGGAATTGCCGCAGCCGTTCCCCAATTTGCGCGATCCGCGGGTGACCTCGATTTTGGTAATCAACCCGATCGGGCGCAGCTTGTTTGGGCAGTCGGGGTTTCAGGCCATTACCATCCCAGTGATGGTGATCAGCGGCAGTGGCGATACGGTGGCCCCGGCGCTGTTAGAGCAAATTCAGCCGTTTACTTGGCTGACGTCCCCAGAACGTTACCTTGTTTTGCTGCATGGCGGCACCCATTTTTCGACGATCGATACGGCTGCTGCTAGCGCTAATGCGCTGGATCTGCCCTCTGCCGTGGTGGGCCCCAATCCGGCGATCGCCTATACCTATCTCAAGGCGATGGGGGTCGCTTTTTTTGGCACCTACAGCGGTCAACATCCTCACTATCGGGCATTTCTTTCATCCGCCTATGCAGAACATATCAACCAGTCTGCGATGCCAATTGATTTGGTGCGATCGCTTTCGTTAAAGCAGTTTCAGCAAATCAACTCAGCAAATTAACCAGGACAAAGCACTGGAGGCCGCGATCGCAGGTTAAGGGTGGGCATCGTGAGTCACCAAATCGGGATAGGAGGCTCTAACTATTTGCCGCAGCTGGGGTAATTTGCGCGCAAATAACAAAGCCGCCAGCAGGCAAAACCCGCCGCTCAGCGCCACTTCTTGGGTGCTGCCGATGATGCTGATGACGCTGCCGGTAAACAAATTGCCGAGGGAGCTCATACCCAAAAAGGCGACGATGTATAGGCTCATCACCCGGCCGCGTTTATCGTCTGCCACCAAGGTTTGAATTAACGTATTGCTGCAAGCCGTTTGCAGCAGCGTGCCAAAGCCAATGACGACCAGCAGCAGCAGCGATAGCCATAGGGTTTGGGAAAACGCAAAGCCAATCATGCCC
>DATNOW010000946.1:0-2605 GCA_036703515.1 Chroococcidiopsis sp. | reverse complement strand
AAGCTTTCTAACTTTGATACCTTACAAACGACTGTATGAAATCGGCGATGCGACGGATTGTGGCTATGGGCTGGAGAATGGGTTTGAAGATGGGGTTAGCCATGGCTTTGGCGATGCTTTTAGTCGCTTGCGGCAGCGGCGTTCGCCCCACTGCAACCATCCTCGAGCGGGCGATCGCCCTGCAAGGTACCCAGGTGCAGCAAGACTTGGGGCAGCAGCTTTATGGCACGCGCATGACCACCGTCGAGCCACCCCGCATCTCGGTTAAACACGTCACCGTCACCCAGCGATCGCCCCTGCAAATCGAACAGGCCAACGCCTATCGGCTGCAGGGCACCGCAGACCTGACCCTAGAGTTTGCCGATCACGCCGTTACCCAGCGTCAGACCGGGTTTGAAGTTTATCTGCAACGCCCCAGCAAAGAAGACAGTTGGCAGCTAGCCCGACGCCCCACCGGGGAATCAGGCGATCGCTGGCAGTTGACCGCGATCGCCCCCTAGCAGAACCGCCCTAGCGTTGAGCCGAGAACCGTAGTGCTCAGGACAATCGGCTAGAAATCATATCGCTCGAATCGGATCTAGAAGCGCAATGACCCGTAGTGCCACCCAAGCCGTAATTAGACCCGCCACAGCCGACGATTTTGACAGCGTCAGCGCAATTTTGGCAGAAACCAATCGGTTTCACACTGCCCTCCTGCCCGATCGCTTCCAGATAGCCGTGCCGATCATGACCGTCGAGTGGTTTGACGACATGCTGCACGACCCCAGCATGACGATGTTTGTCGCCCTGACAGACGGCTCCATCGTCGGGCTGCTGTTAATGGAATGCCTCAACACCCCCGACGACACCATTTTGGTGCCACGGGTCTATGGCTACGTAGCCGAACTGGCGATCGCCCACAGCCACCACAGACAAGGCATCGGGCAGCAGCTCATGACCCACGCCCAAACCTGGGCCAAAGAACGGGGCGCAACCACCATCGAGCTACACGTATGGGAAGCCAACACCGGGGCGATCGCCTTTTATGAACAGTTGGGCTACCAAACCATCCAGCGCACCATGCGGCTAGCGCTGTAGGGGTAACCCAAATTAGGCAAGACAGATGGTGTTCTTACAGCAATTCTCATTTTGGCAAAAGGCTGTTAAAACCCTGGAACTGCGAGTATTGTAAGGACATCTGAGAGAGCCAAGAGAGCTAGAACCGTTGAGCGAACGGGGATTGTTTGACACAATAGTCGGTTCTTTTCGCCAGCGCCTGTCCTCGCTACCGGACAAACGCACTGGTAAGAATACCCGCTATGGGATGGAAGATGCAGCCTTGAGCGCGTTTAGCGTGTTCTTCACCCAAACCCCTTCATTTCTGGCTTATCAGCGCATGATGGAGGGCAGCAAGGGCAAAAGCAATGCCCAGAGTCTGTTTGGTGTCCATCGGATCCCAAGCGACAACCAGATCCGGGACCTGCTCGATTCCGTGGCACCTGAGCATGTTTTTCCTGTGTTTGAGGAAATCTTGCAGGTGCTGGAACAGCAAGGGCAGTTAGAGGGCTTCCGCTCGGTGGCGGGCACCCTGTTGATTGCCATTGATGGCACCGAATACTTCAGTTCGAGCCAAATCCACTGCTCGAACTGCTCAACCCGCACGCTCAAGTCGGGAGAGACCTACTACTTCCATAGCGTCGTTACGCCGGTCATCGTCGCTCCGGGGCAGACTCACGTGATTCCGTTGGTGCCCGAATTCATCGTGCCTCAGGATGGCAACGCTAAACAGGATTGTGAGAATGCTGCTGCAAAACGCTGGTTGGCGCAGCAGGGATCCCGCTTGAGTCCTCTGAACGTCACCGTTTTAGGGGATGACCTCTATTGTCACCAACCCTTATGCCAGCAGCTTGTAGACCAACAATTCAACTTCATCCTGGTGTGTCGTCCCGAATCTCACACCACTCTCTACGAGCATCTCGAGGGCATTGACCTGCCAACCGTCACCACAAAGCGGTGGACTGGCAAGGTTGAGGAGATTTATACCTACCGCTATCTCAACGGAGTGCCCCTGAGAGATAGCGATGATGCCCTATTGGTGAACTGGTGCGAAGTCACAGTCAGTCGTCCGGATGGGAAGGTGACGTATAAAAATTCGTTTGCCACCAATCACACCCTGCGCGACGAAAATGTGGCAGAGATCGTTCTAGCGGGACGGGCACGCTGGAAGGTCGAAAACGAGAATAACAACACCCTCAAGACCAAGGGCTACAACCTAGAACACAATTTCGGGCACGGCAAACAGCACCTTTCCTCGCTGCTTGCGACCCTGAATATCTTGTCCCTCCTCTTCCATACCTTGCTAGAGTTACTCGACCAAAAGTACAAGCTGCTGCGGTCTCACTTGCCGACGCGTAAGACCTTTTTTGATGATTTGCGGGCGTTGACCCGTTACATGTATTTCGACAGTTGGGATCACTTGCTCACTTTCATGCTTGAGGGTCTAGAGCTAGACATCCCGCCAAACACCAGTTGAATCGCCATACTGAGAATTGCTGAGACGCCTACGAGCAAAACGATAGCCAGCAAGCAGCGTATAACTTGGGGGTGCTGACCGATCGATCGTCTT
>DATNOW010000945.1:0-6850 GCA_036703515.1 Chroococcidiopsis sp. | reverse complement strand
CCCCAATTTACTGTCCCTGAATAGTTCCTATCCTTCCAGTTCTCCGTAGGGGCGCATCGATGTGCGCCCTGACCCAAGAATTAGCAGGTGATTAAATCTACAATCCTTCGTCGTTGATGTTTAGCCTTCGACCGTCACCGCGGCGGCGCAGGCCTTAGCCCGCTGGCGGGCTTCGTCTACCGTTGCGCCCAGGGCTAGAGCGACCCCCATGCGGCGCTTAGGATGGCAGGTGGGCTTACCAAACAGGCGCAGCTTGCTGGTGGGCACCGTCAACGCCTCATAGACGCCGCTAAACCGGGGGCGATCGCTCGTAGTATCTGCCAAAATCACCGCCGATGCACCGCAGCCGACTAGATCAATCGCGCCAATCGGCAATCCGGCGATCGCCCGCACGTGCAGCTCAAACTCTGACATCGACTGGCTGATCATCGTCACCATGCCGGTGTCATGGGGGCGGGGGCTGACTTCGCTAAAATACACCGTCTGCGGTTGGTCAGGCTCACCCTGGATAAACAGCTCAACGCCAAACAGCCCCCAGCCGCCTAAGGCGTCGGTAATTTTGCGCCCGATTTCCTGACATTGGGCCAAGGTGTCTGGAGAAAGCGGGCAGGGTTGCCACGATTCGCGGTAGTCGCCGCTGATCTGGATATGCCCAATCGGGGGGCAAAAGTGGGTGCCATCGATGGCGCGGACGGTGAGCAGCGTGATTTCGGTGTGGAAGGGCACAAAGCCTTCGACGATGACGCGGGCATTGTGGGTGCGGCCACCGGCATGGGCGTATTCCCAGGCGGGCATGATGTCAGCGTCGCTGCGGACGATGCTCTGCCCTTTGCCCGATGAGCTCATCACCGGCTTGACGACGCAGGGCAACCCGAGGGCGGCGATCGCCTGGCGATAGTCGTCTTCGGTATCGGCAAAGCGGTAGGGGGAAGTGGTCAGCCCTAGCTCCTCGGCGGCTAGGCGGCGGATGCCTTCGCGGTTCATCGTCAGGTAGGTGGCCTTGGCGGTGGGGATGACGCGCCAGCCCTCTTGCTCTAGCTCAACCAGCGTGGCCGTGGCGATCGCCTCCACCTCTGGCACAATCAGGGCGGGAGTTTCCTGGGCGATCACGGCGCGCACCTGCTCACCATCCAACATATTAATGACATGGCTGCGGTGGGCCACCTGCATGGCGGGCGCATTGGCATAGGCATCGACCGCAATCACCTCTAGCCCTAGCCGCAGGGCTTCGATCGCTACCTCTTTGCCCAATTCGCCCGAGCCGAGCAGCAGCAAACGTTGCGCCTCTGTAGTCAGCGGGGTTCCCCAAGGTGAAAGCGTAGCAGCGGCAGGGTGGGTCATGATCAGCACTCGTAAGCCTAAATACCAGCCTAAATATTAGCCGACTAAGGGATGCAGGTTGAACGCGAAAACTTCGTTTTCTGCCTTGTTGGCCCATGCTGTTGCTCAGGGGCAACTGCGCGGCTCAGGGCCGAGTTTGCTGCGGAAAGTGCTCTATCCCTAGCGTGCAGGCAGGATGCGATCGCGATCGCGCTCTACCCGTGGCGCATAGAGACTTGGCCAATGTTTCTTTATATTCCCTAATATGCTCGTTAATACCCGCTCAAGCCCCGGTCAGCGGCGCTCTCGTCGACAATTCAACATAGGATGGCAGCCCAATTTTTGCGCCCTCGGTTCAGCAAAATAAGCCAAAAATAGGGTTTCCAATTGTTCCATAGGTCAAAATCTGTGTTAACTTCGTAAGTTTTCTAGGGTAGGCTAAACCCGGCAATTTAACCAATCCAGTGCCAGAGTTCATTTTTTGTGCTTAAATTTCGTCTATGCCGGGTGCATTTTTGAAAAACATGGTTAATATTTCTGGTAAAACCAGGGTGTTTTGGCTGGCTGGGCGGTAAAAACGATCGACGCCATTCTATAGTTTTGATTCCAAAGTAGACCCTGCGACTGAGCTTTGCTCCCGCCCGACTCAGATCTGGAGAAAATGCCCTCCAGACATCTTTAAACTTTGTGTCCTTTTAGCTAATATTCAACCAGCCCTGCCGATCTGAATTAAATTAAGTACCATGTCTTAGCGGCATGGCGATCTTTTTATTTTTACTGTCGGTCATTATTACTAGCTTTTCTCCGTCTTTCTCTGGTTTCTTTAGTCCCTCCTACCTCCTCATTCAGAAGACAAAACTGTGTTTAGTAGCCTTAAAGGTGTATTCGCAAAAAAAACAAAAGGGGTTGGTATTGAGCTGACCCCCGATCGGGTTAATATCTCTCGCCTCAAGCGAAAGGGGCAGGGCTTCCAGTTGGTCACGTTGGCCTCTGCCGAAGTGCCCGAGGGAGTCTTTCAAGAGGGTCAAATTTTAGACTCTCCCACGATGGCGCAAATTATTCAGTCGGCCCTAGCGGAAAGTAAAGTTAAAACAAAATATGCTGCTACGGCCATCCCCGGTGGGCGCGACACAGTGACGCGAATTATCCCCGTCCCGGCCGAATTGGACGATCGCGAATTGCGAGAGATGGTGCTCAACCAAGAGGCGGGTCTTTACTTGCCGTTTCCCCGCGAAGATGCCGATGTCGACTATCAAAAGCTGGGCTTCTTTGTCGATGAGGATGGGATCGAGAAAGTTCAGGTTTTATTAGTAGCAACCCGTAAGGAAGTCACCGATTCCTATATCAATACATTCCAGCAGGCGGGGCTTATTATTAATGTCTTGGAGATCAGCAGCTTTGCGCTGATTCGCACAATTCGCGAGCAATTGCGTCAGTTTACGCCCCAAGAGGCCGCCGCGATTGTCGATATCGAGTTTGAAAGCACCGAGATTTCAATCGTGGTCGATGGCGTGCCCCAGTTCTCGCGCACAGTGCCGATCGGCACCTATCAAATCCAAACGGCGCTGAGTCGAGCCATGAATCTGCCTGCGTCGCGCAATACCGACCTGTTGCAGGGCATGACGATTCCAGTGTCACCGATGGAAAGCGTGGGGTCTGCTCCCAAAATGGGCGGCACCAATCCGGGGACAGCGGCGATGCTCAGGGTGCTGGGCGAATTGGCCGATGAACTGCGCCGTTCGATTGATTTTTATCTCAACCAGGGCGAGAACTTGGAAGTGGCTCAACTGCTGTTAGCGGGGCCCGGTGGCTCGATTGGGCAACTTGATGAGTTTTTCTCGCAGAGGCTGAGTTTACCCGCGAGTCAGGTCGATCCAATCTCGGCGATGTCATTGGAAGTCGATCAAGAGATTCCCATGGTGCAGCGGTCGGGGTTAGGCGTGGTGTTGGGTTTGGGCTTACGGGAGGCGTGGTGAAATGTACAGTTTAGACGTTAACTTTCTGAGCGATCGCGTTGAGCGTCCGACCGAGGCAGGGCAGGTCATTCAAGGCCCCGCCCAAGACAGCTCGGTGCCCCTCTATATTGGTCTGGGTGTGGCGGCACTGCTGATTGCGCTAACGGGTGGGCTGTGGTTTTTCTTGCAGCGCAGCAACGCCAGCCTAACTCAGGAGTTAGCGGAACTAGACACGCGCCTCACCGAGCTGGGTGCTAAGCTGCAGGAAGTGGCTACGATCAACGCCCAGGTTAAGCAAATCGAAGACCAAAACAAAGCGTTGGCGACCGTGTTTGACCGCATCAAGCCGTGGTCGGCGATTTTGCAAGATATTCGCGATCGCGTTCCCGATGGGGTGCAGATTACCTTAGTGCAGCAGTCTGAAACTGCGGCCCCGCCGCCGCCGCCGCCCGCTGACCCAGCGCAGCCGCCCCCGGCAGTGCCTGAGCCGCCCCCGGCTAAGATTGAAATCACCGGGCAGGCCAGCAATTTTGACAGCGTTAATGACTTTTTGTTGACCTTGCAGCGATCGCCCTTCCTGAATGCGGCGGATACGCGATTGGTTTCGGCTACCCTCATTCCCAACCCTACCCGTATCGACGTGGCGGGTGCGCCAGGGCAGCAGTCGCAGCTGCGGATTCAGCTTCCAGATGTGGTCGAATACAAACTAGAAACCAGCTTAACGCCGCGTCCGGCCTCTGAGCTATTGCAAGACCTTGAACGTACGTTGGCGATTGGTTTGCCAGCCCGAATTCAGGCCCTACGGGATAAAGGAGTGATTCAACAATGACAGCTGGTGGAGATTTTATGCAGGGTGGAGCCGAGGAGGCTCCCAGTTATCCCACTCTATTTGGGATTAAGCTAACCCCAACCGTCAGCGGCATTGCGATCGCGGTTTTGGGTGGGGCAGCTTCGTTTTGGCTGTTGTTCAATGTGGTGCAACCCGCTTGGCAGCAAAATCAAGAGCTGACTGCTCAAGTTAACGAAAAGCGATCGCAGCTGGTCAACCAAGAAGAAATTCAGCAGCAGATTAAAGACGCTCAAACCCGTCTAGCCGCGGCCGAGAAGCTCAAAGCGGATGTCTTGACCCTATTTGCTACCGAAGAAAGCCTTGACACGCTGCTCTATGACCTCAACGAACGGGTGCAGTTTGTCAACACCGGCATCAGCACTGCCGAGCAGCGGGCTACCTTGTCTAAGTTTGTGGCGGTCAACAAAGACCCAGAGGTGATTACCGATAGTTCATTAGGGGCTGCGGCCAACGGCGTGCTGCAGCGGCAAGTCTACACCGTCGAGATGAGGGGCAATTTCGCCCAAACCCAGTCGATTATCCGCAACATCGAGCGCCTCCAGCCACTACTGATTGTGCGGAATTTTCGTTCTGAAATCGATCCGGAGTCGCGCGTGCTGCGACTCGATGCCCAAGGCAGAACGCTGGGTAATCAGCCGATTCCGCGATTGATCACCTCATTTGAGTTGATTGCGCTGATGCCGGCTCCGACCGCACCGCCCGTTGTGCCTGCGCCGGCCGATCCCAACGCCCCTCCGGCAGACCCCAATGCATCGCCGAGCCCTGCCCAATAAGTGGATTGAGCGACTAGTGCTCATCAAGCCCATACCCATCGCGACCCATGCCCATCAACCCCGAGTGCCCCTTGGTTTGAACCCCAGTTGACCTTAACCAATTCCCATAGCGCATATCCACATTAAATTTGCCTGTTTCGAGGAGGAGTGATTGTGAAAAGACAGTTTGGACTAGGAAGCCTGATCGGCGGTGGGTCATTGGCGTTGATCGCAGCCCAAGCCGGCTTGGCCACCCCCACCCAAGTCACCGGAGTGCAGGTCAGCCAGAATGAAGGCGGCATGTCGGTGGTGTTACAAACCCAAAACGGCGAACGTCCCCAGGTCTTTACGGTTAACCGGGGCAATGCGGTGACGGCAGATATCATCAACACCCAGCTTCAGCTGCCGCAGGGCAATGGCTTTGTCCAAAACAACCCCGCTCCGGGGATCAACTCTGTGATCGTCACTCAACTGGATGACAATAGCGTGCGGGTGACGGTCAACGGCGCGGCGTCTGCCCCGGCGACTCAGGTGCAGCAGTCCTCGCGCAATATCGTGCTGAACTATAACTCAGGGATGGGCGCGGCTCCCGAGGCGGCATTACCCTACACGCCCCCTGCTGCGGTGGCCCAAGTGCCCCCCACGGCGATCGCCCAAAACGTTCCTGCGCCCGATGTGCTGGTGCCCAACCCCCAAATCACCATTGATGGTGTTCCGGCTCAGCCCCCTGGTGCGACCTACGTCCCACCCCTACAGCCCCGAGCGATCGCCCCACCGTTGGGTGACATTTCGGTATCTAACGTAGATACGAGCCCTACGGCCATCGACCTCGGTACGCAGCAGGTGGTACCGCGCTTGGTCTTACGAGACGCCCCTGTACGGGATGTGCTGTCGCTGCTGGCTCGGGCAGCGGGCCTGAACGTCGCCTACATCAACGAAGAAGTCCGCACTCTGCAAGACCCCGTTGAAGGAGGAGCTGCAGCCCCTGCCACTGGCACTGAGCCGCAAGACGTGCGGATCTCCCTCGACATTGAAAACGAACCTGTCCAAAACGTGTTTAACTACGTGCTTAGGGTCAGCGGGCTCCAAGCTAACCGGGTTGGTCAAACCATTTTTGTTAGCCCCCGCCTACCCGATACTGCGCGCAACTCGTTTAGCCGCACCCTCCGGCTCAATCAGGCGGATGTGACCGCCGACGCTCTGCCCTTCCTGATTGCCCAAGGCGCAGAAACCAACGAGATTCAAACCACTACCCAAACCGTAGTAGTTGGGGAAGGGGCCAACGCCCGAACGGTGACTAATACGATTCGGGAAGTCAACTTGCTCACACCCGACCGGGGTTCCGCTCCGCTGCCGCTGCGGGGCTTGCTGGTCATCGCCGATCAGCGCACCAACTCGATTACGTTAACCGGCGACCCGCGTCAGATTGAAGTGGCATCGTCAATGCTGGGTCAGCTTGACCTGCGGCGGCGGCAAGTTGCCATTAACGTCAAGATTGTAGACGTTAACTTGCTGGCGACAGAAGACTTTGGCACTAGCTTTTCCTTTGGTGTTGGCGATAGTTTCTTTGTCAACGATGGTGGCGCGGCTGTGTTTAACTATGGCGGGACAAACCCACCCAACGCAGCAACGGCTAGCGGTAACCTGCTGAGCCCAGCGGTGATTCCCAACCCCATTACCGGCGCACCCTTTCTCTCTCCCACCGATCGATTGGTCATTCCCAATGGTGGCGGCGGTACTATCGACGCCAACGGCAACTTCACCCCATCGGATGCTACTTTCCTCAATCCCATCCAACCGTTTGGGACTAATGGCGACCCGACTAATCCTGGTATTACGGACTTTACTCCGGGTACGCCAACTACAATTACACGCAACTCGGACGGGACGTTTTCGGTCACGCAGGGGACTGCTTCTACCATTGAAACGGCGTTGCCTAGTCTGTTCCGCTATCCCACTCGTTTCCTTGCCTC
>DATNOW010000944.1:0-2768 GCA_036703515.1 Chroococcidiopsis sp. | reverse complement strand
GGCCCTACCCCAAAGGAAATATCGGTGGGGCGATCGCCACTGCGTTTGCAGAGTTCGAGTAGGCGCATGATCCCTGGTCGGCTGGTTTGCTGCAAGCGCTCGATGCCGCGCTGGGCTAAATAGCGACAGTCGCCCTTGAGTTCAACCAGGTCGGCAATCAGCCCAATCGCCACCAAATCGAGCAGGCTTTCTAGGGGCTGACTGGGTACTGTGGGCAGAGCGCTGTAGAGGGCTTCAACTAGCTTGTAGGCGACGGCGACCCCCGACAGGTGGGCCAAGGGATGGTCAGGCGGCAGGTAGCGCGGATTGATGATGGCGACGACGGGCGGGCGCTGGTCGGGCAGGGTATGGTGATCGGTGACAATCACCTCTAGTCCAAGCTGGTGGGCGTAGTCGATTTCGCTAGGGTTGGTGCTGCCGGTGTCGCAGGTGACGATCAGGCGACATCCCTCTGCGGCGAGCTTTTCTAGACCGGCGATCGCCAACCCGTGGGATTCTGTCAGGCGATTGGGAATGAAGTAGACCAACTGCTGCTCGTGGGCAAAAAATTGCCCCAGCCCTTCCCACAGCACGGCCGTGGCGGTGATGCCATCGGCATCAAAATCGCCCCAAATCGCTACCTTTTCGGCGCGATCGCGGGCCTGCTGGAGTCGGGTCACGGCCCACTCCATCTCTGCCCCAAAGGCCGTTGCAGGGGTGGGTTCATACTGGTTGGGGTCGAGAAATCCCGGCAGCCGGTCGGCTGCACGAATGTCTCGCTGCCACAGCAGTTGGGCTGTATAGCGACCGTCTAAACCGTTGCTAAAGCGCCGCACGATATCGAGAAACCAGTCGGGTGGCTCTACGGCAGCGATAACCGGCCAGGGCGGATTTGATTCAGGCTGGGCCGATCCCTGGAATGATCCCTCGGACGATTCGGGCTGGTTTGGGTCAGGCTGAGACAGATTAACGGTGGGACTGGCCATAGGGCTAAAGGTACGCCATCAGCAGGCTATACATTAACCCAATCAGCACGAGCCCTGTGACCACACTGTAAACGATATCGCGCCGCTTCATAAACACCAGCCACGATACCGCCACGCGCACAATGGGGGTGGCAATTAAAATCAGCAGCCCCAGTTGGATCACGCCTCGCGGCTGCCCCGCTCGCACAGCTGTAATCACCCCCACGGGCGATCGCAACCGGGCCGGTTCGCCCCGAAAATGGTGGTAATTAACCGGCTCCATGCCGTGCTGCATGACATAAAGCACACCGCCAGTCAGCACGACCAGACTGGCCAGCCACACGCCGCTTTTGAGAATGACGCCTAGCCAACGTCCAAACTCGCGATCGTGAGCCTGCTGGTCGGCGGCGGCTGTTTGCAACGCATCGGCTATGCCGCTCGTATGGGCTTCTAGATGCTCTGCTGCCACCTCTGCCGCCACCGATACGCTTTGCCCCTCCAAATGTTCTGGCTCTAGTCGGTACACACTACAGCCCTCCAAATGCGTTATAGACCATTTTGAATGACATCACCACCAGCACGCCGCTAAACACGATCCGCAAAATATTGACATTGGTGTCGATCAAAACTCGCGCCCCCAGCATCGCCCCCGGAAACACGCCCAGCATCACCGGCATCGCCAGCCCCGGATCGATATAGCCTCGGGTCAGATAAACCCCGGCGGAAACCGCAGCCGTGACGCCAATGGTAAAGCTGCTGGTGGTGGTGGACACCTTAAACGGCAGCCGCATGATTTGATCCATGGCCAGCACCTTGAGCGCCCCCGAACCGATCCCCAGCAGCCCCGACAGCACCCCGGCGATCGCCATCAAGCCAAACCCCAGCGATACTGACTGGGCTCGATAGGGCATGATCCCCTCCGGCGTTGGGCAGGTGCCCGCCAGCTTTAGCTGTTCCACCAAGGGCTCATCAGACTGATCGGCTAACAGGATTTCGGCACGGGGCTGCTGGGCTAGATAGGCGGAATAGAGCAGCACTACCGCCAGCACCACCGTCAGCATTTTGACCGAAATCATTGTTGCTAGCAGTGCCCCAATAATCGCCCCAGAGGTAGTCGCCACTTCCAAAAACATGCCCAGTCGCAGGTTGGTCAGCCCCTTGCGAATGTAGGTCGAAGACGCCCCGCAGGAGGTGGCAATCACCGATACTAGCGAGGCCCCGATGGCATAGCGAATATCAACGCCAAACAGTGAAGTCAGCAGCGGCACAATCACCACGCCACCGCCCAACCCCGTGAGCGCTCCCAAAAAGCCCGCCAAAAAAGACCCGGCCCACACTAGCAATGAAAACTCTAGAACGTTCAGACGCTCACTCCTGTCCTAATCACTGCGTTCAAATACGATCGCGAAACTTTTGATCAAGGCCCTGAGCCATACCCTAATCAAGATACGACAGGCCTACGGCAATCCTGTGTGAATTGCGAAAATCCGTGGTGCGGGCGTCTCGCCTGCACAGACAACTTGACCGGCTATATTCTAACGGCTGTGACGATAGCTCTATTGTCTTGAACGATGGCCTAACCGGAGCGTCAAAATAATACTCTGTTACAGAATCGCGGCTACAGGCTGGCAATAGGACAAAGCTGATAGGCGATCGCCACCCACTCTCCCATCTGCTCACGATCGAGCAGGGCAAAGCCAGCCTTTTCTAGCGCTGCGGTGACCTCTGATTCGTAATCAATGGTAAACCCAGCCGTGATTAAGACCCCACCGCTGGCATGGGTGCGCCGCAGCGCCTGAGAGAAATCGTCGGCCAGGGCAATGT
>DATNOW010000943.1:0-2725 GCA_036703515.1 Chroococcidiopsis sp. | reverse complement strand
GCCGGAAGCTCTAGCCAATCGACCCAGTCGGGGGCCTCTTGACCGCTGATCAGCCCATAGATAGCCGCGGCCTGAATGCCCTGAGGGCCGAGGGTATCGAGTAAGGGCACAATCAACGCCTTAACCGAGTCACGGCTGGGGGCATGGCCCTTTTGAGCGGCCGCCTGACCCGTTGCCCGGCCTGTGGATTGGCCATCTGGCTGACCATTGGGACGCAGCCCAAAAAATAAATGCAGCGACGATTCTTGTAGCGATGCAGTCGAAAGCTGGATGTCGGTGTCTTCGAGGGCATGATGGATGACGTGGGCGATCGCCCCCACATCCCCCCAGCGCGCCCATTCCCGCAGCAGCTCGTTAGCCGGGGTCAGATCTACTTGCAGCATCCAGTCAGGAGCCTGTTCGCCCCGCACCTGGATGACGATCACGGCATCTTTAAAGCCATCTAGCTCTAGCTCCCGCAGCTTGTGGGCAACGGGTTCACCAATCAGCATTGGGTCTGGGCTATAGAGCGCATCACAGGTGATCCACAAGCGCCGCGAATCGACGATTTCGCCCCCCGGAGCCACCCCCAGCGCGCTGGGCACCGCTGGATAGGCGACCCCCGACTGGGGCACCAGCGTTTGGTAGGGCAGCGTTTTGACCGTGACCCGCACGGCTACCCCAAGGGTGCTCAGGGTTTCACTCAAATAGCGCGCAATCCCCTCCGGCTTACCCTGGCGGGCCAGGCTGCGGTTTGACAGCACCATGGCAGCCCCACTGCTTCCCCCAGTGCTGCTCCTGGTTTCGGTGGTTTCTGCCGTGTCGGGGCGGGCGATGGTAGAAGTGACAGTGCCGCTGCCTACGCTTTGCTGGGCGGGCTGCATCTGAGACAGCACCGACGGATGACGCTGGCGCAGTTGCTCAATGTGGCGCTCGATCTGGTTAAGGTAAATCGGCGTGCTCCACAGCGGGCGATCGCCCCCCGTCTTGCGCCCATACAGCACCACCTGATAAATCCGCGGCTGATCGTCGGGCAGCAGCGTATTCACGTCCGTCTGCTGCAACGCAAACAGCAAGCGCGTCAGCAGCACCACCTGATCGATCGTGGCCGCACTTTCACACAAAATGTGGAGATTATTGCCGTGCAGCTTAAATTTGACCCCCAACCCTCGCAACCATAGGGTTTTGTTGATCCATTGAGCCAGGGGCGACTTCTTAGTAGCAGAGGAATAGCGGGTCACTGAATTCGACATCAGCGGTTTAAAGCATTTGAATAAAGGAACCGTTTGAGAGCGTCGGCATCACCGCCAGCATCACCGTTGGTATCACCGTAGTCGGCTCAATCAGGCTCGGTAAGCAGATTTTATAGTGCACTGTTTGTCCTATTAGGGATAGCACACCTTAGCCATATTGCAACACAATCTTGACCTTTTGATGGCTTTTTGATGGTGCTGTCGCGACGCTTTTGGCTGCGCTTAAGTTCTGGCTGCCGACGATACAGCCGACCATACAGACATACGGGCAGAACCTGTCAGGTCAGGCAAAAACAGACAATTCACTAGAATAGGGTGAGTTGTCTAGATGGTGAACCATGGCACGCTCAAAAATTCCTGCGGATATTTTAATTAGCTTGGCCACCGGGCCGATGCTGCTCACCTTAGTGGGAGGGCGCGTCTTGGGTGCGCTCATGATTAATTTAGGGCAAGCCAGCGAAGAGCTATTTCGGGGCGATCGCCTCCCCATTTTGCACGTCCCTGCGGTGCCAGATGCGGTGCCAGAGTCGCCCGCCGACACCAGTGCAGAATCTTAACGGCAGAATTCTCAGCGCAGAGTCATCATAGGAGCGATCGCCATTCCCCAAGATCCGCCCTCACAAACCTATCGGGGAAGCGAACCGCTGGGCGATAATAGAACCCTGTCGCACACTGGCCAACGGCAAGCAAGGGCAGCCGAGATCCCATTGCTACCCGTTTGCCCATTAATCGATTGACCAGTGCACAAACGACACCGCATACCACGCCTGGGGAGACGCCATGAAGTCGGTGATTACAGTTGAGCTGCCGCAACAATCCTATGAGATCGCGATCGCCCCAGGAGGGCTAGCCACCCTCGGCACCTGGATGAAAGGCAGCGACAGCCATCCCCTCAAACTAGGGCTAAAGGTCGTGCTCGTCTCCAACCCGGCGATCGCCAAACGCTATAGTGAAGCGGCGATCGCATCCTTAGAGAGTGCCGGCTTCCAGGTGCAAACGTGCCTGTTGCCCGCCGGGGAACGCTACAAAACCCTCAACTCGATCCAAAAAATCTACGATGTCGCCCTGGCCCACCGCATGGAGCGATCGTCTACCATCGTTGCCCTAGGCGGCGGTGTGATTGGCGATATGTCTGGGTTTGCAGCGGCCACCTGGCTGCGCGGCATCAACGTAGTGCAGGTGCCCACCACCCTGCTGGCCATGATCGATGCGTCCATTGGCGGCAAAACCGGAGTCAACCACACCCACGGCAAAAACCTAATCGGCGCATTCCACCAGCCGCGCCTTGTCTTGATCGATCCCCAGGTGCTAGCCACCCTGCCCCCCCGCGAATTTCGCGCCGGCATGGCCGAGGTGATCAAATATGGCATCATCTGGGATCTGGAGCTATTTGAACGCCTAGAGCAAGCCCAACGCCTCGACCAGTTGCGCTACCTAGAGCCCGACCTGCTGCAATTTATCATCACCCGCTCCTGCCAAGCCAAAGCCCACGT
>DATNOW010000942.1:0-3864 GCA_036703515.1 Chroococcidiopsis sp. | reverse complement strand
ATGTCGAAACCCGTCAGGTCTCGACCCTAGAGCAAGAGCGCAATCAGGCTCAGCAAGAGCTAGAGCGCAGCCGCGAGGCCGCCAACGCGATCGCCTCGGCCTCAGAAGCCTGGGTGCAAGAGCAAACTGCCCTGCGCCACCAGGTCGAAGCCCTCCAGCAAACCCTCGAACCCCAGCGCACCGAGCAGGCGCGGCTGCAAGAGCGGGTCAATCAGCTCCAGCAAAAAATTCAAGAGCAAACCGAAGCCGTGGGAGCGATCGCCCAAACCCTGTCTGAGCAGCAGCAAGAGCGCGATCGCATCGAAGCCCGCCGGGTTGAAGCCCTGCAAACCGTGCAAAACCTGGCCCAAGCCTTAGCCGATGCCGAGCAAGAGCTGCAAATGCAGCAAGACACCCAAACCCGCCTCGTCCAAGAGCAGCGTGAAAAACAGCGCCAGCTCGATCGCCTCGAAGCCCAAGCCCAAGCCATGCAGGATGCCCAAGGCACCGGAGCCACTCAGGTGATTTTGCAGGCCGGGCTGTCGGGGGTCTGCGGGCTAGTAGCGCAGCTTGGCCGGGTTGATCCCCACTATCAACTTGCCCTAGAGATTGCCGCCGGGGGGCGGTTGTCTAACATCGTGGTCGATGACGACAGCGTCGCCGCCGCCGGGATCGAATTGCTCAAGCAGCGCCGGGCCGGGCGGGCCACCTTTTTGCCCTTGACCAAAATTCGCGTGCCGCAGTTTTCAACCGTGCCCGCCTGGAAGCGTCCCGATGGCTTTATCGACTATGCGGTCAATTTGATCGAATGCGACGATCGCTATCGCACGGTGTTTGCCTTTGTCTTTGGCAGCACGGTGGTCTTTTCCAACCTCAATGCGGCCCGCCCCCACATGGGGCAATACCGCATCGTCACCCTCGACGGTGAACTCCTAGAGTCGAGCGGGGCGATGACCGGCGGCAGTTTGTCGAATCGGGCCGGTTCGCTTCGGTTTGGCACCGTGCAGCCCGGCGAATCCTCGGAAGCGATCGCCCTGCGCGATCGCTTGCGCGATATCGAGCAAATTTTGCACCACTGCGAAGGGGCGATCGCCCGCGCCGTGCCGTTGGTCAAAGAGCGCTCCCAAGCGCTGATCGAAGCCCGCCAGCAGCACCGCGAAATCCAGATGCAGGCTGAGCAGTTGCAAAACCAAATCGCCCATGCCGTCACCCAAGAGGGGCAACTGCGGGCTCAGCTTTCACAAAATACCCAAGAATTTTCCACGGCCCAAGAGCGGCTGCACACCCTAGAGCGATCGCTGCCCGCCCAAGAGGCCGAACTAGCCAAGCTGCGCCACACGCTATCTGAGCTAGAGCAGTCGCAAACCCACAGCGAATGGCAGCAGATGCAGCTCACCATCCGCCAGCAAGAAGCCCAGTTGAGCGATCGCCAACTGGCACTCCGCACCGCCGAACAGCGCCTGCAAGACCTGGCCGTGCAGCAGCAGCGCAGCCAAGAAAAGGTCAACCAGCTACGCCAGCGCCTGCAAGACCAGCGCGCCCAGCAGACGACCCAGATCCAGCAGCGCAACAGCCTCAGCGAACAGCAGGCCGCGCTCAACGGTCAAATTGCCGAAACCCGCACCGCCCTGGCCGGGCTAGAGCAAACCCTAGCCGCCGAAAAGCAAGAGCGCGACCGGGCCGAGCGGCTATTGCGCGATCGCCAGACCAACCAGCAGCAGCTCGAGTGGCAGCACCAAAAGCTACAGGAAACCCAGCAAGAGCGCCATCAAACCCTGCAAACCCTGCAAGAACAGCTCACCCAGCTGCAAACCGACCTGCCCGATCCCCTGCCCGAAGTGCCCGAAACCCTAGGACTCGAACAGCTCCAGCAGGAATTGCGATCGCTGCAAAAGCGGCTCCAGGCCATGGAACCCGTCAACATGCTGGCCCTGGAAGAGCACGCCCGCACCCAGGCGCGCCTCGACGAACTCAGCCAAAAGCTGACCACCCTCGAAGAAGAGCGCACCGAGCTGCTGCTGCGGATCGAAAACTTTACCACCCTGCGACAGCGCGCCTTTAAAGAAGCCTTTGATGCCGTCAACCAAAACTTCCAGACCATTTTCGCCCAGCTTTCCGATGGCGACGGCTACCTCCAGCTTGACGACGTCAACAATCCCTTCGACAGCGGCTTAAACCTAGTCGCCCATCCCAAAGGCAAGCCAGTGCGCCGCCTCGCCTCGATGTCAGGGGGCGAAAAATCCCTCACTGCCCTCAGCTTCATCTTTGCCCTCCAGCGCTATCGCCCCTCCCCCTTCTACGCCTTCGATGAAGTTGATATGTTCCTCGATGGGGCAAATGTAGAGCGATTAGCTAGAATGATTAAACACCAAGCGCAGCAAGCTCAATTTCTCGTCGTCAGCTTACGTCGCCCCATGATTGAGTCTGCCCAACGTACCATTGGTGTCACTCAAGCGCGAGGAGCCTATACTCAAGTGCTGGGTTTGAACCTCCAGCCCCAGAGTGCATCGATGTAATTGAGGCCTATAAATTGAGGGATTTACTTGAGGCGCTCCAGCTCGTTTGGTAGGTGTGGAAAACACGCCTCCAGCAAACTGGAACACTTCGATATAATCCTATGAATATTTGTATCCATAAGGTACTTATATTTATATTGCTATTCCAGCCGCTTCGAGGTTAGGACTCGAAAATGACATCTGAACAATATCGCCAACGCTCTGATTTTTTGGGAACCCAGGTAATTACCCGCGATACGGGTAGACGCTTGGGCGTTGTCAGCCAACTTTGGGTCGATGTCGATCGGCGTGAAGTGGTCGCCCTCGGTATTCGAGAAAATATTCTTTCTGGAGTAATCTCCAACACGCAGCAAACCATGTACTTAGAAGACATCCGGCAAGTCGGGGATGTCGTTCTAGTTGATGACGATCAGGTGTTAGAAGACGATATCAACACCGAAGCGTTTAGCGTAGTAGTCAACAGTGAAGTGATCACTGAAACCGGCGAATTATTGGGTAAAGTGCGCGGGTTTCGGTTTAATGTCGGCACTGGCAAGGTCGATTCCCTGATCGTGGCTTCGATTGGTCTGCCCCAAATCCCTGATCAAATCATCAGCACCTACGAGCTGTCGATGGATGAAGTGGTCAGCAGCGGCCCCGATCGCCTGATCGTGTTTGAAGGGGCCGAAGAGAAGATGAGCCAGTTGACCGTCGGGGTCTTGGAGCGTCTTGGCATCGGCAAACCCCCCTGGCAGCGCGATGAAGAAGAAGATTACATCATGCCTACGTCGGTGGCTAACCAGCTGGGCACCGGCCTAAAGACAACGGCAACCCAACCCGCACGGATGCCAGCACCGGCTACCCGCGAATGGGACGACGACAACTGGAACGAGTCTCGACGGGAAGTGCGTGAACCGTTGCGGCAGCGCCAGCCAGAGCCCGTCTATGACGAGCAAGACAACTGGAACGATGAAGAAGAGGAGATGGTGTACGTCGATCGCCAGCCTCGTGAAGAGCCACGCCAACGCGAGATGGCGGTGCCCTATGAGGAAGTGCTAGACGACGCCTGGGCGGATGATGACAATCCACAGCCCTATCGGGCTCCTGAGCTCAACATTCCAGAACGCAAGAAGGTAGTTGAATACGAGGAAGAAACCGACTACTAAACTCGGTTCTACCCAATCCAACTTCTATCCACTAAAAGAGGGAGATGCGATCGCATCTCCCTCTTTTGCTGCATGCCATGCCCTATTGAACCGCAGTCAGGCTAAAACGTTGCCCCGTTCCAGCCCCACATCGAGCCTTTGGCATCGGCAAACTCAATGTAGGTGCGGTTGGGGGCAACCCCCAGCGCCTGCTGAATCTTGTTACAAAAATCTTGGCTCATCGT
>DATNOW010000941.1:0-2868 GCA_036703515.1 Chroococcidiopsis sp. | reverse complement strand
TGCAGCGCCCAAGATGGCAGTTAGATTCACACGTAGGCTGGGTTAGCGATCGCGTAACCCAACATGACCCTGACTGATGGGTTGAATACTGATGAGTTGAATACTGATGGGTTGAATAATTTGCAATGTTTGGGTAAGGACGCACAGCGGTGCGCCCCTACCAGGAAGTCGACGAAGGATAAATTGCGATTCCTAGGAATCTTGCTGCCGAAGCTTTTCTAGCTCCAGGCGCATAGCCGTGATTTGCTCAGTCAGATCCTTGAGATCGGTTTGGATGGCAGACGGGGGCGCAGACTCTGGAGGTGAACCCGCGCCACCGCTGGTTTGCCCGCCAGCCGTTGCCTGCTGCACAATATTTTCGACAAAAGTACGGGCTTCTTGCTCCGTCGTTTCGCCGCGCACCGCCCATTCTTCAATCACCTGATTAAAGTCGGTCTTGAGACGATTGAGGTTTTCGTCGCGCTGTTCGGGCTGTTGCTGTACCAGATCCACCACAAACGCAGCAGCACCGAGGGTGGTACGAAAACTCTTCTGAACCGATTGAAGGATGATGTCGGGATTCATAGGATCAAGATGTAGACGACAAACAGTAGACGACAAACAACAGAGCGTTGGGGCAGAGACAGAATGGTGAACGGTGACACCAGCATGGGGTGGTTTCAGCCTAGTGGCATTAACCAAACTGTTGCAGATAGTCATTCACATCTTCAATGATACGAGTTAGCTCCGCCTCGGTGGTAAGCCGAATCCGATCATCGCGCAGGGTGAGCAACACTTTGGCGGCAAAGGGGCTCGGCCAAATGTTGGGGTTGCAAAAGATTTCTAAAAACACGTCTCCGGTGTACTGGTATTCCATCGGCTTTTGGGGGCTGGGTTTGCCTCCCGATGAGCTATGGGCGGCGATCGCTTTGAGGCTTTCCATCAGTTGGGCGATCGCTGTTTTGAGGTCGCGGGCTGCTTGGGGCGTAAAGCTCAAGGTAACCGAGCCTTCGACCAAATTGAGCTTGAGCTGAGAAGGAGACATGAACGCATCCGAACATCGTGCTTCTCAATACTAAGACGAGATCGCCACTGCTATCGCGGCTAAAGCCGGGACATTTTGCACTGCTAACGAATGAAAATGCAATAAGGTGGCACGTTGGGCAGAGGCGGGCTTTGCCCAGATCCCTTCGAATCAGGCAAATTCATCGACCAAACCCGCCTCTACAGTCTGCGGTTTTTTAATCTGCAATGCTTGGATGAGGGCGCACCGCTGTGCGCCCCTACAGGGAATGGAACTGATAGGAATTATTGAACTCGCGATCTTAAAGATTGTGAACTTAATAACCTGCAATTCCTGGGTAGGGGCGCACCGATGTGCGCCCTTGTAGAGAAAATGGCTGATAGAAATTATTGAACTCGCGATTCTAAGCAATTCTAGAGTGGGGCAATTCTAGACTGGGATTACAGGCTGGGATTACAGGCTGGGGCGACCTGCATGACAAGCTGCGGCTACAAACTGAGGCTACACAGCTGAGCAAAGTTGAGCCACATGTCGCGGACTTCGGGCTGCAAGTTTTCGCAATAAATCTCCTCAAACCACCGATCAAGCTCAGCATCCATGCGCTGTAGATGGCGACGCACCAAAATGAATAAATTCACCGTAACCATCGGATCTTTTTGACGTTCGAGAATCGTTACCCAATAGCGCACTTTATCGGGATCACGCGTCTGAACAATTTTGACCAGCTTTAAACTGATATCCTCCAACGACTTTCGATTCATTGCCCGCCTCATGCTGCGTCTTTCTATCTATTTCCCTCTTCTGAGATACCCGAGTATTTCCGGAGAGGCGGGGCACGTATCAAAGATCACGTCAAAAAAATGCGCATCGCTGCAATCCCGCTATAGCAGCACATTTGCGATCGCCCTAATCAGGCTTTCCTGATCACGCTGCAAAACCCAGGAAGAAACGAGTAACTACCCTATTGACAGCACACCTGGCAGGCATACCTGCTAAGCACAGATTGCTCGCGTGCGGGGACAGACACTATATAAATCTGGGGCATAGAGTACCTTGAAGAAGCATAACTGGTTGGATTTTGCAGAATACGCGTCGCTGATTGGCGTTGGTGTTGGGACGGTGGCTTCGCAACTGTCGTCACAACTGCTCTATGCCTCTGCACCGATGTCACTGGTTTTGATTCTCAATTTGATCAATCGCCGTCGCTTGGATCTATTGAGTGATGAAAATACGGCGATCGCCCTCCAAGACTTAGACCAAAAGCTGTCCAAGCACGTCGAGCTGCTCAACCAACAGGTGCTCAATCTGCCCACCCCAGAGATGCTGGGCAGTGTTAAAAAGACCCTGTTGACCAAAAACCGAGAAGTGCTAGAACAGCTTTCAAAGGAAATTGGCCAGATCCAAGACGAGGTCCAAAAGCGGCTGTCTGGTTTTGAAGCCCAAAATCTAGACCAGTTCAAAAAGGGGCTGGGGCAGCTGCAAGATCAGTATCGCCAGCTGACGGACTCTGTCACCCGCGTCAATACTCAAATCCAAGAGCTATCCACAAACGAGCGCGTCAACGATCTCGACCGCGCTGTGGCCCAGCTCAAATCCGATACGTCTAACCTTAGCGCCAACCTCCAAGCCTTAGCGGAACATACCAAACCCAACATCACCTCTATTCAAGAGCAGATCAACTACCTCAACCGCCAGTTTCAAAAATTACCGCCGCCCTTTGACTCTACGGCCCTAAAGCAAGAGGTGACCGAGCTAATCCGCGTGGTGTCGGATCTGGTGCCGAAGCGTGACTGGAATAATTTATTGGCCGAGATGAAATCGCTGCAGCAGCAGCAGGAATCACAAATCCAAAACGAGCAAAATCT
>DATNOW010000940.1:0-6283 GCA_036703515.1 Chroococcidiopsis sp. | reverse complement strand
GCAGACCCGCCAAGACTATCGCAATCAGCTCGCCACCGTGGAACGTCAGTTGCAGCAAGAGCAGCAGGCCCAGCAAGCGCTGAATAACGTCAAAGAAACGGTGCAACTGGCCGAAGCCCGCCAAAAAATTGCCCAGTCGCTCGCCAATTGGCAGTTGGCCCGGGCAACGTGGCAGGTGGTGATCATGCGCCTGCAAGAAATTTCACCGGACACCCTAGCGGCCCGCGATGCCCGCCAATTGCTAACGCTTTACCAACCCCAACTGGCGGCTGTCCACGAGCGAGTCGAGCAAGAGCAAACCGCCAATCAGCGCTTGGAACAGGCCACCCGTCAGGCGGCGCGGGCCACGGCAGCCGAGTCGCAGTTTGACTGGCAGCAGGCCGTGGCCGAGTGGGATGTGGCCCTCAACTACGCCAATGAGGTGCCCGTCGACACCTCTTCCCGCCCCCAGGCAGAGGCGCTGATTACAACCTACAAATCGTCGCGAGAGCAGGCATCTGAGCGCCAGCAAATAACCGAACGGGTGTCTACCGATCTGAACAAGGCCTGCACCGGAGAACTCCAGTTTTGCCGGTTGATGTCGGTGGATAGCGTCATCCGAGTGCGATTAGACAGCGCCTATGTGGATGCGATCGCGGCCGCCCGCAGTTCGGGAAATCGCGATCTGCAAGCGGTGGTGGCCCAGCATCAGCTCAACCTGCGGCGCAGCTTGGTCGATCTGGCCAGTCGGTTTGATCTCGCCGTTGAGGTCTATGACCCCAGCGGCACGCTGCTCGAACGCCATCAGCCGCAGTAATAAGTAGGAGTAACCCGAAATAGGCAGGCATAACCAGGAATAACGCGCTTTAGGCCTCTACCCTAGGGGGAAGGCGATCGCCACCCACCGGCTCGGCAGACCGTTCTACCACAGCTTGGGTGTGATAGCGCTGGGGTTCACCCATGATCACCACCGAACAGCGCAGATGTTTCACCACTTCGGAGATCACAGTGCTGACGGCAATTTCGCCAATGGCCAGGCGGCGACGGAGCGATCGCAACACAACCAGATCAAAGGACTGGGCCACGCGGACAATTTCCCCGGCAATGTCATCGGCAGGCACAACCCGAATTGTGGCCCGACTGTCAGGGGTAATCTTGGTAATCAGGTTGGTTAACTGCTGGTGCAGATGGGCTACCCGCTCCGGCGTAGAGCGGCGATCGCAGATATGCAGCACCACCAGTTCACCTTGATTTGCCCGAGATAAAATTTCGGCAAACTGCACCACCGAGGCGGCGCGATACGACAAATTTTCGATAGGCACCAAAATCCGGCGAATCTGCTGCGGCGAGTCGAGCAGTCGCGTGACCGCAACGGGGCAATGAGACGCCCACAATACGCCATTAATGACATTGCCAAACAGCCGAGCCCGCAGCCCCGTCATGCGCCCCCAGCCCATCATAATCAGCCCTGCATTTTGTTCGCGACTGGCGCGGCTGATACCCTGGGCGATGTTGTCATCAATCCGCAGCAGCGGTTCAGCCTCAACCCCAAACTCACGGCTCAAGTCTGCTGCCTTCGCCAGCAGGGAGTGGCTGCGATCGAGCGCATTGCCTAACTCCGGAGCATCCATGTTTAAATGGGCACTGGTGATCGCCAAAGGCACAATCCGCCCCGGCTGGTGATGCACCAACAGCGCCGCCATCTCGATCAAATGGCGTTCGGTGGCGGGGTTATAGACCGGCACCAAGACCGTCAGATCTGCCGACAGCGGCGTAGCACCCAAGGCCAATAGCCCCGAGGGCGGTGGCGCAGATTCTTGTAAGACCAGACCGGCAGCCGCTTTAGCCGTGATTAAGGGGCCCAACGTTGAGGTCACAATCATCAACACGATGACACTATTTAAAACATCTTCGGTCAGCAGCCCGGCCCGATAGCCGACGAGGGTCGCAGCAAGGGTCGCGGCCACCTGCGGCAAAGAGAGCGACCACATCGTCAAAAATTCTCGCACCGTGTAGCCATAGGCAAACTTGGCCAGCAGCGCCGCCCCAAACTTGCTGGCGATCAGCCCCAGCACGATCGCCACCGTCAGCCCAATCGAGCCCAGGCTTTTGATAAAGGCCGGGACGTCGATCAGCAACCCCAGATCCACAAAGAAGATCGGAATAAATAGCACGTTGCCGACAAAGACCACCTTTTCGCCGACGGGGCCATCCCCAATGGCGCGGTTGACCGCCAGCCCAGCCAAAAACGCGCCGACAATTTTCTCGACCCCAATTAGCTCCGCCCCCACGGCCGAGACAAAGACCACCAGCAGCACAAACAAAAACTGGTTGCCTTCTTCATCCCCCGATCGGCGAAAAAATTCTTTCCCCAGCCAGCTAAAGCCCAGCAAAATCAGGGTGGCATAAATCGCCAACGACAGCAGCAACCCCATTAAGCTGAGGGTTGTAAAGTCGCCCCGGTTGATGCCGATACACACGGCCAACACCAACAGCGAACCAATGTCGGTAAAAATCGTTGCGCCGATGGTGACGGTGACGGCCTCGTTGGCGATTACCCCCAGCCGGCTGATAATCGGGTAGGCCAGCAGCGTATGGGAGGCAAACAGCGAGCCAATTAAAATCGCAGCATTCCAGCCAAAGCCAAACAGATGACCCACAATGGTGCCGGTGATCAGCGGCACGATGAAAGTGAGGAAGCCAAAGCCTAAGGAGCGGTGCTTGGTGGCATTAAACAGCTTGAGATCAATTTCTAGCCCCGCCACAAACATCAGGTAGACCAACCCAATATCAGACAGCAGCTTCATCGTTTCAGATTCACTATTGAGCAGGTTGAGGCCGTTGCCCCCCAGCACCACCCCAGCGATTAACAACCCCAGCAGTCCAGGCAGCTTAAGCTTTTCAAAGCCAAGGGGCACAATCAAGATGACGGCCAACAAAATGGCAAACGAGACGATGGGTTCAAGATGCATGGGTCTGCGGTAGGAATCTGCGGAAGTACTGGGGCAAGCGGTAAAACGTCGCTGGGCAAACCATCGAGGGTCATGCCCGCCGTACCTCACCCTACTCCATAGAACCGTGGCGGCAATCTACACCAGGCTAGATTTCAGCGTATCGTGCTGAAATCTAGCCTGGCTGATCGGTGACTGGCTCTCGCCGCTCGCCGCCATCAGCCCGAAATCCCCAAAAAGACTGGGCTGCCTGCATAGCAGACAGCCCAGACTCAAACAGCTTGCAATTAATCTATGGCATCAGTAGAACGCTACCCGATCGGGACATTAGCCGACAGCGGGTGGGACTCGTACCTGTGAATCTGTCATCTTAGGGGATTTGCTTGTTGACCGCAGGGATCGCCTTAAGACTCGATGCGTTATTGGCAGCAACCGGAATTTCCACAATCGGGTGATCGAGCGCAATCATCAGCGCTTCACCGTCGGTGCCAGCGGTAGGCTGGACGACATTTGGGGTCACGGCCACCTGCTGCCCAAAGTCGCTGGGTTCCATCGGCATGTGGTTTGACAAAATCCCCAGGAAGACAGCGGCGATCGCAGCCCCACCCCAAGTCAACACCAGTCGAGGGCGATGATGAACCCGCGTCATCACCTGCTGCACCGTCTGCTCCACGTCTACCTCACGAGGCGGCACGGGGATCGCTCGCATACCCTGGCGCAGCTTAATCAACCGCTCGTACAAGCACTGCACCGTTGGGTCATGCGCTAACCAGTCATCGACCTGGCGGCGTTCTGCGGCGGTCACTTCGCCATCTAGGTAGGCGCTTAGCAACTCGAAGCGATCGCGCTTTAGATTGGCCATTACTTCAGAATTGCAACATTGAGCCATATCGCCCTCAAGCGGGACATGGCTAGAAAGACGTTGCTCAGAATCCCTGCATGTATCGAAATCGGAAGCCATGTTAAACCAACACGATCTGAAAGTTTAAAGATCAAAGAAAACGAATCGATAAAAAGAAGACAGGAACTCAAATCACCATCCCGATCATAAGTGAAGTCCACTAAAAACGATATGGTATCTGACCCCGATCATCATGGCGATCGCAAATTGTAGCGATCGCAATCCGTATTCTATCGGTGCGGCTGGTCTTGTGCTGTCCGCCAATCGGCTGGATGTGCGCTCGTCGATCGGTAGACTTTCCCCGTATAAACTGGCATCGAGCGGGGGCTAGAGCTGGCAGCCTGCAATGCTCGGCAGCCTTCAGTGCTCGGCAGCCTGCAATACTGGCAGCGCCGGGCGATCGCCGCCATTAGTCGTCGAGATAGGCTTGGAGCTGGAGTTGGAGCCGCTGCCGAGCGCGGGCAATGCGCGACTTCACGGTGCCGAGGGAGACTCCAGTCAGTTCGGCAATTTCCTCGTAGGCCATGCCGTCGATTTCGCGCAACACAATGGTGGTGCGAAACACCTCAGGCAGGTCAGCGATCGCTAGCCGCAGCTGATCATAAAACTCGCGGGTCACCAACTCCTCAGCCGGGCCGGGGTTATCGCAGGGAATTTCCCACTCCATCTCCCCATCTTCCATATTGCGGGGGGCATCCAGCGAAATGGGATGGTTGTTGCGCTTGCGCTTGCGCAACTCGTCATAAAACAAGTTGGTGGCAATGCGGCTCAGCCAACCGCGAAACTTATCAGGTTCCTGGAGGCGGCGGAGGTTGCGATAGACGCGGATCCACACCTCTTGCACCAAATCAGCCCGGTCAGACCAGTCAGGGGCAAGATGGTAGAGCATTTTTTCGACATGGGACTGATAGCGCCGAATTAACTCCGCAAACATAGCCTTATTGGGGCACATTCCGGCTTGGCACTGCAAAATTAAATCGTAGTTCGAGATCTTTTCGACGGGCAGTGTGGGGGGTAGAGTCACTCCATGGGGGGTTGACCAAGCGGCAGGCAATGAGGCATTCATCGACAAAGCCGAACTATTAGACATTCCTTGCTGGGTTGACACTTGCATTGTTGAAAAGTTCCTGAGTTGAAAAGTTCCTGAGTTGAAAAATTCTGAATTGGCGTGGGCTGTGCAAACCAATGGGGTTCTGCGGCAACTGCCCCGACTACCACTCCTACGGTTTGCGACAGGATGGGATAACGGTAGACAGTTGGGGATAGTGGCACAGTAGTTTCCAGACAGTCAGCCAAACCAGCGTCTAGAACGGGAAATCAGGCTCAAGGGGGGAATGTGCGATCAAAGTGCCGAGGGGCTGGCTGAGGGCGTATCCAAAGACTTGCCCAAAGACTTGCCAATGGCTATGTTTCAGTGTCTAAACTCTACTGGCTGTGGCCGGGGACGGGCTCCCCCTATAGGACGGTTTTTGATCTGTACATTCCCCCTGGCTGCGATCGCTGGGATCGGGGATGCACAGCGTTAGGGTGGTGTAGCCTAAGGGAGATAAAAAGACAGAACGATCGATGAAAAGACTACTGGTAACGGGGGCGAGCGGTTTTTTGGGGTGGCATCTCTGCCAACGGGCCCAGGGCGATTGGCAGGTCTATGGCATCGGGCGATCGCGTCCGGTTCAGGCGGCGGGGGTGACGGCGATCGCCTGTGATCTCACCGATGGGGACGCGGTCCGCGCCGTGTTTGCCGAGGTGCGCCCAGATGCCGTAATTCACGCGGCGGCCCAAGCCAACCCCAACATTTGCCAGCAGCAGCCTGCCACCGCCTATGCCATCAATGTGACCGCGTCGGGCGTCATGGCCCAACTGTGCGCTGAGGCGATGATTCCTTTTGTGTTTACTTCAACCGATTTAGTCTTTGACGGAACCAAAGCCCCCTATCGAGAAACCGATCCGGTTGCGCCGGTCAATCGCTATGGTGAGCAGAAGGTGGCGGCGGAAAAACTGATCCTCTCCCTCTATCCTAGTGCGGCCGTCTGTCGAATGCCGTTAATGTTTGGGGTCAGCCCAGGGGCGTCTAGTTTTATCCAGCCGTTTGCCCAAATCTTGCGATCGCATCAGCCCCTAGCCCTGTTTACCGATGAATTTCGCACCCCGGTCAGCGGTCCAACGGCCGCCCAAGGGCTGCTGCTTGCGGTCGAGCGGGCTGAGGGCATTTTGCACCTCGGTGGAGCAGAACGAATTTCGCGCTATGGCTTTGGTCAACTGATGGTAGAGATGCTTGATCTACCCGGCGACACGCTGACCGGCTGCCGTCAGGGCGATGTGCCGATGCCGGCCCCACGCCCAGCCGATGTCTCCCTCGACAGCAGCCGGGCCTTTAGCCTAGGCTACCAGCCGCCATCGCTGCGCGATGAGCTAAACGCCTTGCGGGGCCTGCTTTAGCGAGCTTAACGGA
>DATNOW010000939.1:0-3692 GCA_036703515.1 Chroococcidiopsis sp. | reverse complement strand
GGTATGCAGTTCCTCAATCACCATTCCCGCCTGGAAGATAAACATCCCGGCGTTCCAGCTAAAGCGACCGCTGGCCAAAAACTCCTCAGCAGTCGGGCGGTCGGGTTTTTCGGTAAAGCGGCTGACGCGATAGCCCGGCAGTCCTGCAAAGGAGCCGAGGCTGTCGCCTTGCTCGATGTAGCCATAGCCCGTCGAAGCATAGGTTGGGTTGATCCCCAGGGTGGCGATCGCCCCTTGTGTGGTGGCTAGATCAGCAGCGGCCCGCAAGGTTTGCCGAAATGCGTCTTCATCGGCAATCCAATGATCGGCCGGAAAAAAGCCAATCACCGCATCATCCCCATGGCGGCGGGCAATTTCGAGCGTCGCCCAGGCCACCGCCGGGGCCGTATCGCGCCCTTCTACTTCCACCAAAAGATTGGCTTCGGGAAGCTCCGGTAGCTGTTCGCGCACGCCCTCTGCCAGATGGCTGGCCGTAATCACCCACAGCCCGTCCCAGCCCCCGGCCAACTCTAGCAGCCGATTAGCCGTCGCTTGCAGCAGACTATCGCCGCTGCCGTCTAAGCTCAAAAATTGCTTTGGTCTATCTTTACGGCTGAGGGGCCAAAACCGCTCCCCCTTACCACCCGCCAGAATCACAGGAATCATCAAACATCCCTCGCTCAGGAATTCGCCCTCATCCTACAAGCTTTCCCCAATATTGCGGATCGGCTGCGGTTGGGCTTAACTGCATCTTCATCATTGCAGACGCGATTTCAGGATTGGCATCAAGCCGCTATAAATCTAGCCCCGCTTTTCTTTCCCCTGCGTTTGTCTAGAGCTAGCGTGGGTAGGCATATTCGTGGGCATACTGTAAAAGTACAAAATTCTTCAGTAAAAGTAATATCTGCGAATTGCTTTGGACGGTTCTCCGCCCCTAAACTCTCGCGGATTTGGAAAATTGGAGCTGTATGACGCTGTATAAGACCGTATTAAATCGAATTCTAGACTTGAGCCGAATTCCAGGATTGGGCCGAATTACAGAATTGAAATCTGCGACAGTAGCCGCATACCAGCAGATGACGCAGGAGTGCAGGGTGAGCAGTCTTCAAACTCAGCCTCCTGCTATAGTCCAAACGAGCGATCGCCAACCTCGATTAACTCTATGGCAGAAGCATATTCAATGCCTATCAGACGCATATCAGGCGGATATCAGGTGCAATCCTGCCATTTCAGCCTATAATCGCAAGAGCAATATTAAGTTTGCTTAATGACTCCTTAATAGGACTCAACAATAGAATTCACCAAAGTTTGTAACTACGATTTTCATTTGCTATTTCTCCATTGAGGTGTAAGCCAGCGTGAGACAACCAACCCAAGAGTCTGAGCTACAGAAAGCCGACGCGGCTGTTCATCAAGGGATTCCCCCATCCCCTGCGATCGCGCCTTCTGCATCAGCTTCAGCCTACGCGCCGCCGCCCAAGCGGTTGAAGCCGTTGAAGTGGCTCTTTTGGAGCGTTGTTTTTGGGGCAACAGCCACTGTCTCTGCCACCATTGGCGCAGCCCTTGTGTTGCTCACCCCGCTCTCTCCCGCGATCGCGCCTAACAGTGGGCAGCCCGTCTCCTTTCAAGAACTCTGGCGCAAAAGTTTTGGCACCCGCATCACCCGTCCGATCAACATTTTGGTCATGGGCATTGACCGTGTCCCCGCCGCCGAGCAAGATCCTTCTTTGATTTTTAGCGGGCGCAGCGACACCATGCTGCTGATTCACATCAACCCCACTGACAATACCGCCAGTCTGCTGTCGATTCCGCGCGATACACAGGTGTCGATTCCAGGGCAGGGGATCAGCAAAATCAACCACGCCAATATTTTGGGCGGTGCAGAACTATCGGCCCAAGTGGTCAGCGGTACCCTCAACAACGTTCCCATCGACCGCTATGTTCGGGTCAGCACCGATGCCCTGCGGGAACTGGTCGACCTCCTGGGTGGGGTAGAGGTGTTTGTGCCCCGCCGCATGGTCTATGAAGACAATACCCAAAACCTGCACATCGACCTAGAGGAAGGGTGGCAGACCCTCAATGGCGATCAGGCTGAGCAGTTTGCCCGATTCCGCAAAGATAACCTGGGGGATGTGGGGCGGGTGCAGCGCCAGCAGCAGCTTTTGCAAGCTCTGCGTAACCGCATTGCCAGCCCTGCGATTATCCCCAAGGTGCCTGAAATCATCGAGCTGTTTCAAACCTACATCGACACTAACCTGACGATGGATGAGATGCTGGCCTTAGCCAGTTTTGGGCTCAGCCTCGACCAAGAAGAGTTTCGCATGGTGATGCTGCCGGGGCGTTTTAGCACGCCGGATGAATACATCGCTAGCTATTGGATTATGGATCCCGATGGACGCGACCAGGTGCTGCACGAATACTTTGAGGTGCAGCCCCCCCTCGGCTATACGGCTCCGCGTGATGTCAATCGGCTCAGCATTGCCATCCAAAACGCTTCTTCCGATCCCCAGTTGGGGCAGCAGGCGGCCCAGTATTTGCGCGATCAGGGGTTTGAAAACGTCTATGTCATCCGCGATTGGCCCGATACCCTAGAGCAGACCCAAATTATTGTCCAGGGCGGGGGGTTAGAGCAGGCCAACCAAGTTGAGACTCTGCTGGGACTTGGTCAAGTGGTGGCTGCCTCCACCGGTGATCTAGAATCAGATCTAACGATTCGAGTTGGGGCAGACTGGCAGCAGCTCTTGGGAGCGCAGCCCTAGGTGCGATCGCGTCACCTCACCTCACCCTCACCTTAGACCAATCTCATCTTCCTGGGCGTTGGCTCTAGGGTAGGGCGACTTATGGGGTCGGCAGACTCTAAAATTAGGCAGGCCCTAGAATCAGGCAGGAGTATCTAAGATGAAGAGTTTTTTGCGCCGTTGCCTCAGCGCTGTGGTAGTTGTCGGGCTGGCCTGCCTGTGGCTTTTGCTGGGCGCAACCCAGGCGATCGCCCTCACCGATACGGTCAACTACAACAACGCCAACTTACCCAACCACGACTTTTCCCATGCCGATCTGGTGGGCAAAGCCTTTGTTGCTGCTGAGTTGCGGGGCGCTAACTTTGAAGGTGCCGACCTGACCAACGCCATGCTGACCAAGGCCGTCATGCTCAACGCCAATCTACAAGGGGCAAACCTAACTGGGGCACTGGTAGATCGGGTGTTTTTGGTAGGGGCAAACCTCAGCAATGCGATTTTGCAGGAGGCCACCCTATCGCGCACCAGCTTTGAACAGGTGAATATTACCGGAGCCGACTTTACCGACGCCATCCTCGATCGCTACGAAATCGCCAAACTGTGCGAGCGGGCCGATGGCGTCAATCCCGTTACAGGCGTGCCAACCCGAGACAGCCTGGGCTGCAAATAAGGGTTGCGACTTGCTTTAGTACCAAGAGTAGCCACATTCCCAGTCGAGCACATCCTGGAGCAGTGCGGCATAACCCAGCGAGTTGGGATGGAGGCCATCTTCACAGAGACGCGATCGCCACCAATGGTCGCCTCGGCTGAGCCACTGCTCAAATACATCTAGGTAGGGAATTTGGCGCTCTTCGCAGGCGCGCCGGGTGGCCTCTTTGTAGCGATTTTGGTCGGCGTGGGTGTAATAGAGCGATTCGGCAAAGGGCATCTGGGCCTCATCAACCGGCGTCATGCCGACAAACAGCACCGAGCAGAGCC
>DATNOW010000938.1:0-4450 GCA_036703515.1 Chroococcidiopsis sp. | reverse complement strand
AGAGGATTGACAACCGCTAGACTAGCGGCTAGAGCAATACCACCCTATATCGTGCGGATCACGACGTGCTGCCTCTGACGTGCCAATGATCACGTGCCGATGATCACGTGCCGGCCGTAACGTGCGGACGATATCCTGTAGATGATTAATGTACTGCCAATCTTAGCATTCCTAAAATCGGGGCAAGGTTGTTGCCAGGGACTATTTTTATCAAGTTTTCAACAAGATGGCTGGCGCGAATGCGGGCGATCGCCTGCATTTGGCTCAAAACTAAAAAATCCAGCTCTGCACGACGCATGACTGGACTTCTCTGACGTTAGTTAAAATTACTCGGAATCACCCTATTCTCAAACTCATCACGAGAGTCTAGTCGGAATGGCGATTGAGGTTGAGAGCTTTTCAAAGCGGGTAACGCGATTCGAACGCGCGACATTCACCTTGGCAAGGTGACGCTCTACCACTGAGCTATACCCGCATTTGTGTGCTTAACTAGCATCTCAAAATCCTATGGGATTGTCAAGCACTGGTCGAAAATTTTTCAGGTACTGGGGCGTCGGCAGAGCCAAGAGGGGGTGCGCTAGGGAAAACGGCGAGGGCTGACGCCAGAGTAGGACTCGGGCAATCAGCTATCGTGACTCTCAGGGGCGATCGCTGGCTTGAGCGGCGCGCCTGGAAATGCCTGAGCATTAACGGCCTGAGCATTAGCAGCACCGGGCAGCGGTGGATGCCCACTACCATCAGCGGCAAGCGATCGCATCTGACGCATCAGACTACCCATCTCAATGGCGCTCATGGCATAGTCCCAGCCCTTGTTGCTCTTGATCCCAGCACGCTCTAGGGCTTGCTGCATGGTGTCGGTGGTGACGATGCCAAACACGACCGGCACGCCCGTCTGGTAGCCAGCGGCGGCAATGCCCTTCGAAACTTCAGCGGCCACGTAGTCAAAGTGGGGGGTTTGCCCCTTGATCACTGCGCCAATACAAATCACGGCGTCATAGCGATGGGTCAATGCCAGCTGTCGAGCCACTAGGGGGATCTCAAAACAGCCGGGCACCCACGCGTAATCAACCTGCGTCCCGTGGGGATCAGGGTCAATGCCGTGACGCTTTAAACAATCTTGGCAACCCTCTAACAACTTGCCCGTGATCAAGTCGTTAAACCGACCGATCACAATGGCAAGTCGTAGAGAGTCTGCCTGGGTAAATGTGCCTTCAAAAACTGCCATACGGCTCCTTAAGGTTCAACCAGAGGTCAACCGGAGGCGGCGTGTTGATGGCGCTCTAAACCACAAAGTAGTTCAGCACACCCACCACTACAACCAGCCCGCCCCATGCAACAGAGCCGAGCAAAATCAGACGCTTGGACTGTTCCCAGTTACGGGGCGATGCGTAGGCGACGGGAACGCCTACCACCATTGCAAACGATAAAACAACAAGAGCGAGTAAAGCGAATTGAAACACAATTGTCATCGATTTTTCCTCCCAGTGAAGCCAGAGACATTGCAACGGGCATTTGGCTAGGCCAACCCATGCTTCGATCATCCTCCAGTAAGTAAGCTATCAGAAATTGCTACCTGACATCACTTTCTCTGCCAAGATTGGGGATATTGGTCGATGAATTTTGACGGATTTTGACGAATTACGCCGGGCTTGCCTTCTGAACCGATTTGT
Organism: Chroococcidiopsis sp.; assembly: GCA_036703515.1. Lineage (GTDB taxonomy): Bacteria > Cyanobacteriota > Cyanobacteriia > Elainellales > Elainellaceae > DATNOW01. The sequence goes on along the minus strand of DATNOW010000938.1, from coordinate 2,780 downwards.
TAGGGGGCTGACGCATTTCTAGGGCTAGCGCATTTCTGGGGTTGACGTATTTCGATGGACTTAATTCTGTGCCACACTACGGCTGATTTTGACACGCTGGGAGCAGCGGTCGGCTTGAGTCGGCTAAAACCGGGGGCGCGGATTGTGTTGACGGGAGGCTGTCATCCGGCGGTGCAGGAGTTTTTGGCGCTACATCGGGATGAATATCCGCTGATTGAGCGGCGTTCAGTCAATCCGGCGACGATTCGCTCGCTGTCGGTGGTAGATACCCAATGGCGCGATCGCCTCGGCAAGGCGGCCGAGTGGCTGACGCTGCCGGGGATCACGATTGCGGTTTACGATCACCACGTCGAAGCGGGCGGTGATATTGAGGCGGCACAAACCCAGGTTGAGCCAGTTGGGGCAGTAACGACGCTGATGGTGGAAGCGCTGCGATCGCAGCAGGTTACCCTCAACCCGATCGACGCGACGGTGATGGCCTTGGGCATTCATGTCGATACGGGCTCGCTGACCTTTGACCACAGCACGGCGCGGGATGCGGCGGCCCTCACCTGGCTGATGGAGCAGGGAGCCAACCTGCGGGCGATCGCGGAGTATGTCGAGCCGGGGCTGTCGCCGCTGCTGCAAGACTTGCTGCCTGTCGCCCTCGATCAGCTCCAAGATGAGGTGGTGCAAGGGCTGGCGATCGCCTGGGTGCTGCTGCCGGCCGCGGCCTACATTCCGGGCTTGTCAAACCTGGCCTCGCGGATCCTCAGCCTGACGGAGAGCGACGTGCTGCTGTTGGCCGTGCGCTACCCCTGCGGTGACCCTAATGAAGAACGGCTGACGGTGATTGGGCGGCTGCGGGGCGGCTCGTCGGGTGGGGGGCAGCTCGAATCGCTCAACTTAGGCGAGCTATTTGCGGCGTTGGGTGGGGGTGGGCATCCCAAAGCGGCGGCGGTGACCTTGCGTACGTCTAACCCAGCCGATGTGGTGGAGCGTCTGTTGCAGCAGATTCGGGCACGGGTGCCGCAGCCGCCCCTGGCTCGCGAGCTGATGTCGTCGCCCGTGCGCACCATTCGCCCGGACACCTCCATTGCCGAGGCCCAGCGGATTTTGCTGCGCTATGGCCATTCGGGGCTGTCGGTAGTTGATGCCCAGGATCAGCTGGTGGGGATCATTTCTCGCCGTGATATTGATATTGCTCTGCACCACGGCTTTAGCCACGCGCCGGTCAAGGGCTATATGACCCCCAACCTTAAAACCATTGCCCCCGACACCGCCCTGCCCGACATCGAAGACCTGATGGTGACCTATGACATTGGCCGCCTGCCGGTGTTAGACGATGGGCAGCTGGTGGGCATTGTCACCCGCACCGATGTGCTGCGGCAGCTGCATCAGCAAAAGGCGATTGGCAACGGCGCGCGTGCCGAAGAGCGGGCGTTGGGCTATTGCCCGATGCCGGAAACCGTGCGGGATCTGCTGCGCGATCGCCTCACCCCGTCGCTGTGGCAAGTGCTGGCGATCGCTGCTGAGGCTGCCGAACAGCGAGGCTGGCAGCTTTATCTCGTGGGCGGTGCCGTGCGCGATTTGCTGCTGGCCGGCCCCGACAGCATCCTCACCCTCGATGACATTGACCTCGTGGTGGATGGTTTTCATCGCGCAGCCGACCAAGAGGCCGGTGTCGAGCTGGCCCGCGTCCTGTGCCAGCGCTACCCCCAGGCGCGGCTGCAAATTCACGGGCGGTTTCAAACGGCGGCGCTGCTGTGGCACCACGACCCTGATTTAGACTCCCTCTGGATTGATATCGCCACGGCTCGCACCGAGTTTTATCCCTACCCGGCAGCTAACCCGGAGGTCGAAGCCAGCTCGATTCGCCAAGACCTCTATCGTCGTGATTTTACGATCAATGCCCTGGCCGTGCGCCTGACGGCACCCCACACGGGGGAACTGCTCGACTTTTTTGGCGGGCTGATGGATCTGCAAACCCGGCAGATCCGCGTCCTCCATGCCAATAGCTTTATCGAAGACCCGACTCGGATTTTTCGGGCGGTGCGGTTTGCGGTGCGGCTAGGGTTTCAGCTAGAGCCTAGTACCGAGGGGTATATTCACCATGCGATCGCCAGCGGTATCTACCACCGCATCCAAACCGAGATGACCAAAACGCCAGCGCTGCAAACCCGCCTGCGCCGCGAGTTACACTATATTTTAGAAGCCCCCTACTGGAAAGCGGCGGTGCGTCTGCTGGCTGATTTAGGTGCTTTGCGCTGCCTGCACTCTAGCCTCGAACTCAGCGATGATTTGTGGCGGCAGTTAGGCCTAGGCGATCGCTGGCTCAAGCGGTTTGATCGGCAGCTTCGCCTCGACCACTGGCTGGTGCTACTCGAAGTGCTGATTGCCCACCTGGAGCCAGACTATCGCCACGCGGTGGCGACCCACCTCCAGTTGCCAGCCCCCAGCATCGAGCGATTGAGCCAGTTGGCCACACTCCAGGCATCGGTGAATGCGGCCTTAACTGAGGGCGATCGCCCCAGTCAAATTGTGCAGGCGCTCAAGCCCCACGACCTCGGCACCTTAACCCTACTGGGGATCAAAAGCCCGCGCCCGGTTCGCAAGTTAATCTGGCAATATCTGACCCACTGGGCCCAGCTCAAACCGCTGCTCGACGGCAACGCTCTCAAAGCCCTCGGCTATAAACCCGGCCGCCAGTTTAAGCAAATTTTAGAGACCCTGCTAGCGGCCACCCTCGATGGCGAGATTGCCACGGTATCGCAGGCTGAAGCGTTTCTGGCTCACCATTT
>DATNOW010000937.1:0-5697 GCA_036703515.1 Chroococcidiopsis sp. | reverse complement strand
GGTAGTCGCCGTGAAATCAACTAATTCAGTAAAGCCAGATGGCTGCAAAAATTCAAAGCCAGGAGCACCCGCGCCATTACGAGCAATCCAAGCTAAGCAGAGGCTTTGACGTGTTGCTGCGATAGAAGAATAGGTGAGTGTATCGATCAGCTCAGTGTCACTGGCGTTAGATGGTGAGCTGACGCTATCAGCGCCGCGAACAATACCGCAGGATGTCAACAAAGCACGAGCGGTAAATGAAGCGCTGTAACTGCCCGTGTCTGCATCGATTTCAGCTTGGCTCGTAAAGCGCTTATACCACAGCCCTGATCCACCTCCAGGGGATGTTGAGATACTGACAAAACCCGTGGAAGTCCAGCCGCTAGGTGGCGTTCCGGGCGCGCTAGTGCTGCCACGCTGGGAATAAACCGCCCAAACATAGTCCCCTACTTGAAGCGTGTTTGTGGGGCGACTGAATGTGTGGCTAGTCGCTGTAGTGCCTAGCCCGGTTCCACTGGTTACAACCGTTCCAATAATTTCAGCAGGCATACCCTAAACCCGCTTCTTAAAAGGATTTGAGAAAACTTTTTTCTTTTTCTTGGTGCGAATCACTACTTCTTTGAGCGTGACTTGCACTTGGATCTCCAGCGTTCGCCCCTGCGAATCGGTTTGTTTGAGTCCGACTGATATCTTTTCGATCGCATAGCTGCCAGCAAACCGATTAGCCCCCAGCACCAACGCCCTGGGAGTGCGATCGCTCCTTGCCGCCTGCAACCGCCGCAGTTGCTCGTCTGGGTCGCACCAATACGACGCAAACCGAAAGCCCCAAGTCATCTCGCGCAGATCTTCGCCGGTATATTGCAGCCCCGGCTTGCCCTCGATCCGGTCATGTTCGGCGAAAACCGATCGCTCAGAATAGTCGAGCGAGAGCGGGGCCACCTCTAACTCAAACTGAAGATCGCCCAACACGCCCCACGGTGCCTGCGATTTTTGGCGTTTTTGGATGCCGTTAACCATACGCCACCCTCGCCGCATTATTGTCCATTTGCGCCATCAGCCTCGGCAGTAGCTCAGATAGCCGCTCCTCAAGGCTGTCGCCAATCTCCTGAGCGTTGGCCGCACCCCCAGCGTTAACCGTCACATTGACCACGATGCTGGAGCCGCCCGCCGCACCTCCGCCACCGGGCACCGCCGCACCCCCACCCACTGGAGCCATGCCGCCCGCCGCGCCGGGCTGCATCATTGCCCCGATTGGGGTCAATGCCCCGGACATAGCGCTGGCGATCGGGGCTGGGTTGATGCCACTGGCGATCGAGTTGACGATGTTGCCGCCTACGCTCATGATGTCGCTCAACGGCCCCCACTCTGGAGGGCTGAACGGTAACGCGCCCCTCACTGTGCTGGCCACGCTGCTGATCGCACTCGTGACCGCTCCCATGGCTGACCTGATGCCCCTAGCTATCGAGTTCACAATATTGGCACCGGCCGCGAACATTTGACCGGCGATCGCACTAACGGCAGCGATCATCTGTGACCCCATAGAACGCACTGCACCCACAGCCTGAGCAGCTCCGGCAACAATCCGGGCGATGGTGCCAGTAACCGCAGCACCTACCGACACGGTTAAATTAGTGGCGAAGCCAGTAACCGCAGCTTGACCCTGAGCAAAAGCCAGTTGGATCGTCGTTCCAATCTGCGTGAATTGTGCCCCGATTAGCCCAGCGAACGCCCCGATCGCCGGGCCAACCTGCATCAAGTTGGCTCCCAGGTTGGTGAATGCGCTCTCAATTGTGGTCGTGAAATCGGAAAACGTAACGGTTGTGCCGGTGACGGCAGCCCCGATCGCCACAACGCCCGCCAAAATTCCCAGCGCGATCGCCCCTAGCCCCACAAACGCGCTAGCAAACGCGCCAACCGCAGCAGCAGCCCCGGTCAAAATAGACGACAGCATCCCCAGCGCAGCGGGCGCTTGACCCAATGCAGCGGCAACCTGCACAGCCTTGAGCGCAGCAAACGCCGCCTGTAATGTTCCGATCGCGCTGACGACCTGACCCACGACGATCAGCATGGGCCCGACCGCAGCAACCACAAGGGCGATCGCTACCCCAGCCTGAGTTATGCCGGGGTGCGCCTCGGCAAATGCCGCAAAGCCGTCGATCACGGGCATCAGAGCATCTGCGATATTGTTGAGCGCTGGGAGTAAGACAGCGCCAAGCGTAATGCCCATCCGCATGGTCGCCGCTTTAAGTCCTTCCAGCGATGCAGCGGTGGTCTCTTGCCTCTTTGCAAACGTCTGCATCATTGACCCTGCTGGGATATTTTCGATATCTTGTAGGGTGTTTTTAAACGCGTCGAGGTTTTGAATTGCCGATGTGAGCATGGCAGAGTCTGACCCCGTGCCAAACATCCGCTGAATTATGCTCGTATCGCCGCTTTGCTTGACGGCATCCATAAATGTGATCAGAGCCCCGGTCGCATCCTGCTTAATCATCCGCTCAAAGTCACGAGCAGGCAGCCCAATTTGGGCTAGGGCTTCCTGGAATTTTGTGCTTTGCTGGGTGGCGTTTTGGAGCTGTGGCAACATGCCATTGAGCCCTGTACCCACGACCTCTGGGGCGTAACCCAGGTTTAGGAATGCAGCCGATAGAGCCGTAGCTGAGTCATTGGCCAGCCCAAACGTGCGAGTAGCACCGCCAGCCCGTTGCAGCACACTCATGATCGCCGCTTCGGAGGTTGCCCCGCTGTCGGCAAAATAGTTGATGGCATCGCCCAACGCCTGCAAACCCGCAATATTCACCCGCCCCTGTGCGTCTTGGTATCCCAAAACGTTGGTAAGCGTGGCCATACTGCTGCCCGCCTCTTGCGCCGAAACATCAAACGCAACTGAGGCAGCGGTTACAGTCCGGGTGTAATCCTCCAATTGGTTAAACTGAACGCCCAATTTACCCGCTTCGGTGGCGATCGCCGTCACGTTGGCGGGCATTTGTCCCAGCTCCTGAGACAAGCCCATGATCACGTCTTGAGCCGCCGCCGCCTGCTGTGAGCCGTTATCAAAGCCAAACGCTTTGTTAAGGTCAGCCATTTGGCTCTCGAACTCGACCGCCGCATAGCCCGCCGCGCCAAGCCCCGCGACGATCGGGAGGGTGACATTGCGCGTCATCGACTCGCCCACGCCCGTGATCTGACTGCCCAGCTCTCTAAAACCCCGGCTGCTGCTTTGCAATGCCGTGATCGCAGACTGCACTTCGCGGATGGGCCCGAGCGCGTCGTTAATCGCACTGATCTCAATTACTAGCGACTCAACAGACACGGCAATCCTCTAGCGTTGCGATAGTATTCCTATTGACGCTCAACTCCAAAAGCCATGAAACCAGCCCACGCGATCGCCCTTACTGCCCTTGCCCTGCTTGCCGCCTGTGCTCCTGAGTCCGAACATGCCGCAACCCTAGAGGCTGCCTACGATAAAATCGTCCCCGAGCAGGCTGTGGTGTGCCGTGAAAAACAGATAGAGATCCGGCGCTTTGTGCTGTGCGAAAACATGCTGTGGCTGGTCGAGGGCGATCGCTACTATGCCGTCAACGGCAGCGCCCGCCCCTGGGTTGAGCGCTTTGGATATGGCTTTTTTGAGTATCAGATCCCGGTGGATTTTGATATCAAGGCAATAACTGATCAGTTCTAACGCTTGCGGGGCTTGCCTTTGGGCGGCGGCGGGCTTGCCCGCTCGATCGCCTTTTGCTCCTCAGCCGCGTGCTTTATCCAAAACCGGAGCATGGGCAGCGACAGCCGCCCGATCTCGGCTATCCCCCAGCCAGTAAATCGGCTGAGTCGGACAATGCTTTTGGGTCAGGAGTGCCCGAAATTAGCGCGTTTGTGTGTTTGTTAAGGACGCCAACAGCCCGCAAGCCAATGCCGATCGGGGGTTTTTCGGTCAAGTGTTCGAGGGTTAACGGCTGACCATCAACCAAAAAAAGCCGCATCATTAGCCAGCGTTGGACGTTTGCAAGGCTATTGCTGGCGGCTTTTTCCTGCACTGTGAAAAACAAATCAGAGGGCAAATCGTCCTCGTCGATCGCGGTCACAACGCGACCGTCTTTGAGCTTAAGGGGATCCATTGTGTAAGGGTTGGGCTAAAGGGCGGGCAAGGGTTAGGCTATTTGACTACAGCCCCAGATTGCGGCGTGAGTCAGCCAGCAGATCGCGACCGCGAACGCGGTAAACGGGCGGGCTGATGCTCACCTCTAGCAGCGTTTCGCCTTCATAGATTTCGGTGATCGAGTCAACACTCATCATCGATTCGCGTTCCATCTCACCAGGACTGAAAGTGCCGAGCGTGTTGGTCTTGAAGCGTCCAGAGATTCGGTAGATCAGAGAGCGATCGCCAGCCTTGCTGCTCCCCCGGTATTCGGCAATATTGGCGCGAATCTGTAGCTTAGTAGCGTTGAACGGATCCGCAGCAGCGGCGGCTAGCTCGTCGCTCCACCCCGCCCACTTAATGGTCATCTCCATCGCTTCAAGCCGCCCTGGGAACTCCGGTGTCCCAATCAGGGCAATCGTTTCGTGCTCTACAACGTCCCACGACAGCTCGGGGAGTTCTATCTCATTAACGTCCCCAGCAAGGCTAGAGAAGCGCCCCGAGCCATCGTCAAGCCATGCCGCAGCCCGCTCAAATTTGCGGATAAGGGTTGATCCAGCCATTGTTACTCAGCCCCCAAATTGGCAAACAGCTCGATATCGAACGACGTTTCATAGATCACATGCTCAGCAGGGGTTGGGATAGCCAGCACGATGCTGAATTTAAGCTGACCCGCAGCGATCGCGCTCGGAGGGTTCAGCTTCTTGTCGTAAAAAATCTTCGACCCTTCAATCAGCGCCCCCAAAGTCACCTGCTCGTAGATGAAGCTTTGACCAGCGGACACAATCTGCTCAATTAGCGGATCACTGATTGGCTGATCAACGTAAATCTCGCTCCCACGGCGGATCGACTCGTGGAAGATCGCCAGCGTCCGGCGAACGCACAGGAAGTTAAGCGGCGTGGTATCCGACGGGTACAAAGCCGTGCGGTTGCCCCACGTTTTGAACCCGGTGGCAAAATCGCGCTTAACCGTCACAATGCCCGCCGCGTTTAGGTCGAGCAGATCTTCATCGTCAAAACGAACCTCAAGCCCAGTAATGCCCAGAATGTCCTTATTAGACGGGCTGAACCAATACCCCCTAGAGCGATCGGTGTTGGCGATCACCCCCGCTAGATACTGCGACAGCGGCTGCAAGAGCCCGTCTGAGTCCTTAACCCGTGGATAGCAGAGCGTGGCATACTGCGACGAGGTGCCGAATACCCCCACAGGTGCGGTGCCTGCTCTGCCTGCGATCGCCTGCGCGACGGTCGCGCCTACCGGGGCATCGATCAAGCAATCAGCGTCCAACTTGGCGGCCATCACGATCAGCTCAGCCGCAACGGTGGCGTTATCGCTCCAGCCCGGTGCAATCAAGATTTTGGGCGTCTCCCCACGCAACGGGTAAACGTCCAAGACTGCCTGCAATCCGGTGCGATCGCCGCTTACGATCGTCCCTACGATTTCCGAGGCAGTCACCTTGCTGGGGTCAGCATAGGTGTAAGTGACTTTGACTTGCTGAGTCGAGGTGATCGCCCCACCTACCACGCGGGTTAAAACGCCCGTGATTGCGTCAAATTTATAGTCCGTATTGAGCACGTATGTTGTG
>DATNOW010000936.1:0-3848 GCA_036703515.1 Chroococcidiopsis sp. | reverse complement strand
AGTTCGAGATCTTCATTAACCGCAAGAACAAGGAATACATCAAAAACGGCATCTTTCTAGAACTGGTACTGTGGGAAGATTTTTTAAACGCCATGTCAAAGACGCGATCGCAAGACGAATATAACAAGGCGATCGCAACCTGTGATGTCTTCCTCAGCCTCTTCTTTACCAAAGTGGGTCAATACACCGAAGAAGAATTCCTAGTTGCGCTAGAAACGTTTAAGAACAGCGATAAGCCCAAAATTTTCACCTATTTCAAAGATGCAGCAATCAATACAAGCCGCATTACACCAGAAATTATGACCCTGCTCAACTTCAAGCAAAAGCTTTCTGACATGGGGCACTTTTACCAAAACTATGCCGATGCCAACGACCTGAAGCATCAATTTGGCGACCAGCTTGTCAAACTCCTACCCCAGATGGACTGACAAAACGCGATCGGCTTCGCACTCCTAGCTCCCCAACTTATAGTCCAATACTTCTCGGTTGGCCCGGATCCGCGCCGGAATAGAATTCGGCGCTCCTAGCTCCCCAACTCATAGTCCAATACCTCTCGGTTGGCCCGGATCCGCGCCGGAATAGAATTCGGTGCTCCTAGGGCGAAGTCCACTCAAAGTGGACTAAGGACGATGGGTGGGGAAGAAGGCCGCGGGTTCTAGAATGGCGATCGTGGTGTGGGCGGCGTGGTGTTGCGGTTGGGATTCAACGTAGGCGATCGCAATTGTTAAGTTGCGCTTGCTGAGCGAAAATGCACCGTACTCGTGTTGCCATTTGAATTTGGCATCAGGCATCGGGTGTGTCACATTCAGATAGCGAGAACTACTCCCTTTGAGCTGTTTGATGTAGGCTGCGATCGCAAGACTCGCAGGGACTTCGGCAATCACATGCACATGATCAGCAACACCACCCACGGCATGGATCGATCCGCCTAATTCCTTCGTCTTGAGACGGATAAAGGAATACAGCGAGACTTCGCGCTCCGGGGTAATCAACGGCAAGCGATTGTACGTTGCCCAAACAAAATGGTAGTACAAGTGACAAAACGGCATGGGAAGTATCTAACCCGGGAAACCCTCGGCTTAGGATGACCCAAAATTTGCTCGACTTATCATCTCCACCCAAAACGCTCTTTCAGTCCACTTCGAGTGGACTTCGCCCCGAGAGCGCCGAATTTCATTCCGGCGCGGATCCGGGCTGTTCAATGTCGCAAGTTTAGTATGAACCACTTTATAAAACACGCCCTTGGACTTTAACGTAGGATAAAGCTTGGGTTTTATCTTGGAGAACCGCCCATGTCGAACCTGCCATCCGCACCCCCAGCATCACCCACAGCATTGCCCGCCCTACAGCAAACCTGGGATAACAGCCAGTTTTATAGCAGCAGTGCCGATCCACAGATTGCCGTCACCGTTGAGCAGCTTAAAGGGGCGATCGCCGACTTGGCCGCCCAGTGCGCCCCCTTTAGCCCGCACATCGCCACTGCCGCCACCCTCGCCCCAGAGCAGTTTGACGACCTATTGCAGCAGGTCAAAACCGTGCATCAGCGGCGGACAGAGATTCGCAATCGGCTCGGCAACCTGGGCACCTTTATTTCCTCGATCCTCAGTGTGGATGCCCAAGATGCCCGCGCCCGCGAGTGGAAGCCAGCCCTACAGCAGCTTTCCGCCGAATTTAGCCAAGCCATCACGCCTTTAACGGTGTTTCTGTTGCGCGTCAACGACGACTTTATCCAAAAGCTGATCTGCGATCCGCTGCTCGAAGAACTGCGCTTTTCGCTGCAACACCAGCGCCAACTGCAAGACCAATTGCTCAGCCTAGAGGAAGAGCAACTGGTGACGGGGCTAGCGGTCAACGGCCTACAAAGCTGGGGCAACCTCTACAGCGAACTGGCGGGCAACTTGCAATGCCAGGTGAATGGCGAATCGATTGGGCTAGCGGCGGCCTTTAACCTCCAGAGTGCGCCCGATCGCGCCCTGCGATCGGCGGCATGGCACGGCACCCAAGCCGCCTGGGATAGCCAAGCCGGCACCGTGGCCGCCATCCTTAATGCCATCAACGGCTGGCGCTTGCAGGAAAGCAAACAGCGCGGCAAAATCCGGCCGCTGCATTACCTCGACAAAAGCTGCCACCAGAGCTGCATCGATCGCGCCACCCTCGATGCCCTGATGGAGTCTACCTATCAGCGGCGATCGATTGGCCAGCGCGCCCTCAAAACCATGGGTCGGGTGCTCCGGGTCGAAGCTATGCAGCCGTGGGATTTATTTGCGCCTGCTCCTAACCCCGGCGAATCGACCGCAATTTCGTTTGAGGCGGCGATCGCCCTGATTGCCGACGCCTTCCGCCAGCTCACCCCGGACATGGGCGACTTTGCCATCATGATGGCCGAAAAAGGCTGGATTGACGCCAAACCCACCCCCCACCGGGCCACCGGAGCCTACTGCGGCGGCTTTGCCGAACCGCGCCAGCCGCGCATCTTTATGACCTTTGAAGGCAGCATGAACAATGTGCTGACCCTAGCCCACGAACTAGGTCATGCGTGGCACAACTGGGTGATGCGCGATCTGCCGCCCTACAAAACCTACTACTCGATGACCCTGGCCGAAACCGCCAGCATTTTTGCCGAAACCCTGGTGCGAGATGCCGTCTTAGCCCACGCGGGCACCACCGCCGAAAAACTGGCGATCGCCTGGGAAGATGGCGCAGCCGCGGCCACCTTTTTGCTCAATATTCCAGCCCGCTTTACCTTTGAGCAAGCCCTCGTCGAACGGCGCAAACAGGGATTTGTGATCGCCGACAGCCTCAAAACCATGATGCGCGACAGTTGGCAGCATTGGTATGAAGACAGCCTCGGCAGCTATGACGAGCTGTTTTGGGCCAGCAAGCTGCATTTCTCTATGTCAGGAGTGAGCTTTTACAACTACCCCTACCTGTTTGGCTATTTATTTAGCCTGGGCATCTATGCCCAAAAAGAACGCTACGGCGAAGCGTTTAACCACCTCTACACCAATCTCCTGCGGGATACAGGCAGCATGACCGCCGAAGCGCTGGTGCAAACCCACCTCAACCAAGACATCCGCCAGCCCGAGTTTTGGCAAGCCAGCTTGGATATCGTCGATCGCAGCATCAGCCGTTTCGAAGCCCTGGCCGCTGACGAGCAAGTTCCCTAGGATGCTGGATTTAATAACCTGCAATTCTTGGGTAGGGGCGCACCGATGTGCGCCCTTGCCGAGAAGATAGCGGATAGAAATTATTTAATCCACAATCCCTAATCCCATTCCTCCAGTTCACCAGCCCAATATTGCGCCAGCGCTAAGACTTGGGCCCGGCGAGCTTCAAAGGTGGCGGCTACCCAAATAAAGGCCAGCCCCAAGACAATACCCACCGCCCAAATCAGCAGCGAATAGACGCTGACCAATAGCCAAATCTGGCGCAGCACGGTGATCATAAATGTAGCTGTGCCCACAAACAGGTAGGCGCGGCCGCGCAGGGCAAACCCGACAAACATCAGCACCACGCTATACACCAGCGTCAGCGCAGCCATACCGACATTGCCTTCGGCGCTCTAAAGGGCCGTCAGGCTAATCAGCCCCAGCGCCAAGCAGCGCAGCAGGTGGCGGTTGTTGCGATCGCTGCTATCTTGCAGGGCCGGATCAACCTTGACCCCATACAGCACCGATAGACCAGCGATCGCCGCATACCACGTCGGTTCGGTAACATTCAGCTCAAACATCCAGCGCAGCAGGGCCCAGTCAGCTAAGCCAAGGCTGATATAGCTGAGCCGCAGCCGCCCCTGACTGTTGGCCAGCCAGGCATAAAAACCCGCCGTAACCAGCAGGGTGGGAATGCCT
>DATNOW010000935.1:0-9075 GCA_036703515.1 Chroococcidiopsis sp. | reverse complement strand
GATGTTCGTCGGTTGAACTCTGATACACGCCCTATTTGATCTGTGAAGATTGATCAGTGGAGATCGATGACTATGCCCAAAACGGTTTTGATTACGGGTGCATCCAGCGGCATCGGTCGAGAAACGGCCCTGATCTTTCAGCGCCATGGCTGGAATGTGGCCGCCACGATGCGATCGCCCGAAACCTCTGATTTAGCTTCTCTAGAGCGGGTGCTCTGTCTGCGTTTAGATGTCACCGACGGGGGCTCGATTGAGCAGGCGATCGCTGCTACCCTAGAGCGCTTTCAGCAGATTGATGTCGTGGTCAACAATGCGGGCTATGGCTTAGTGGGTGCATTTGAAGCCTGCACCGTTGCCCAAATTGAGCAGCAGTTTGCCACCAATGTTTTTGGGCTGATGAATGTCACCCGGGCCGTATTACCCCACATGCGGCAGCGCAGATCAGGCGTGATTGTTAACATTTCCTCTATTGGCGGGCAGTTGGCGTTTCCCCTGTATAGCCCCTATCACGCGACCAAGTGGGCGGTAGAAGGGTTTTCAGACTCGCTGCGCTATGAGCTAGAGCCATTTAATATTGCCGTTAAGCTGATTGAGCCCGGCCCCATCAAAACCGACTTTTACCAACGATCCATGGCGATCGCCACCCAACCGGGGCTAGAAGACTACGATGCTTTTGTGAAGCGTGTTTTACCCAGCATCAATAAAGCAGGCGAAACGGGTTCTCCACCGTCGGTGACGGCCCAGGTGATCTATCGGGCTGCGACCGATGGCAGTCGTCGTTTGCGCTATCCAGCGGGGGGCAATGCCGGGATGCTTTTGCTGCTCCGCAAGCTGCTGCCCGATGGGTTGTTTAGCGCTATTGTGCGTGCAGGCACGATGCGGCGGTGATAGAGTCACGGCTTGATCGGTGCAACGCGCTTGGTGCAACTTGATCGGTGCAACGCGCTTGGTGCAATTTACAGCTTTGAGGGGTTGTCGGGGGCTGAATCTTTGCCGTCTGGAGTAAAAGTCTTTAATTCGCATTACGTTGACTGCGCATCAGACAGACCTGCGATAAGGTGGGGAGCGTGATTAACACGATGTATTGCTGCCTTTGACTAGACCTCGCGAGCCACGGGTCATCGCAAGGTTGCAGAGCGGCAATAGACGACTATACAAGGAGGCGATTATGGCACAGGCAAAGCAAGGTGACACCGTGCAGGTTCACTACACCGGCAAGCTAGACGACGGCACAATTTTTGATTCGTCTGTGGGTCGGTCTCCTCTAGAGTTTGCCATCGGTGACGGCAGCATTATCCCTGGTTTTGAATCGGCCGTAATTGGCATGAATCCAGGCGATTCCAAGACCGAGATGATTCCGGCAGAGCAGGCCTATGGCCCCCACTATGAAGAAATGGTGGTGGTGGTAGACCGCCAGCAGATTCCGCCAGAGATGCCTGTTGAGCTTGGGCAGCAGTTGGAACTGCGACAGCCGGGTGGGCAGATCATCCCTGTTTTTATCACGGATATTACGGGAACGCAGGTGACGCTTGATGCCAACCATCCTCTGGCGGGCGAAGATCTGACGTTTGAAATTGAACTGGTGGCGATCGCCTAACTCCACATCTGTCAGTGGGCATTAAGCAGGAAAACGTCACTATTTGGGCGTTATTACTTGGACGTCATTACTAGTCAGACGCATTTCGACTACGCCCAATGCTCACACTCGACGAGAAGAGGGTTGGGCGTAGTTGTTCGCAACGCGTCTCCAACGGAGAAAACCTGGCAACTGAGCTTCAGTTGATTCAGTTCACTTATAAGTCAGCCCACTTTAGTGCAGCCTACCCGGTTAGCTGTTGTGCCAGCACTGTTCTAAAAACTTGATGGTCTCTTGCTGATCTTGCTGCCAGCATTTTTCTAAAAGCTGTATGCGATAGGCAGTCCAAAATTGGCTTGGGCTCCAGACCACGGACTCAATCCGGCAAAATAGCAGCTGTGCCAAAAACGCACGCATGGGGAAGGGAACTTCTATAAACGATTGTTTTGTGTTCATAGCGCGATCCTCTCTGATGATGCAGAAACAAGGGAATGAATAGCAGAGATTGAGTCTGGGCGCGATCTGCGGAGACAAGATCTGTAAAGACAAGATCTATAGATATTAGTCTTCTGTCGCCCTTCCTGTTGTAGCTATTTCTTTTGTCGCAGTGATGTTGAGACTTTAGGATAGCGATTGGCCCCATTGCTTTGTGGTTAGAGGGGATCCGCCCGCCTCGGTAAACCAGAGCAATGGAACTATCGCCATATTCTTACCATCGCAAAGAAAAAAACTCTGAGCTTCCCTCTTTTGTAGGATTGGGGGTCAACCGATTGGGTGATGCACCTCTGCTAGCATTTTTGTGGTGCTTCTATAACGATTCTGTCACCACCTCCCTTGGCACCTCTGTTGGCACCCCCGTCGTCCCTTCCACTGGGTGGCGGTGCGGGAATCAGAGGAAGGGAACAAAAAGCGTGGGGATCAGTAGCGTCGGGAACGGCAGTGCAGCCAGCGGAGGCGGTGCGAGTAGTGATGCCTGGGCATCTGTAAGCTATTTTTGCAACCTGAGTTGGGGGTCTTAGACCTCTACCAATTCAGCGGTTGGCGTTTGTTCCTCTGTCCAGCCGAGCTGCATCAGTTGGGCGATCGCCTGATCCAGCAGATCAACCCCCTGGGTGACGGTTTCAATCACCGCCAGCTTGCCCCGCAAAATAGCAGCATCTTGGAACCCCTTGGCATACCACGTCATATGTTTGCGGGCCTGGCGAATGCCGCGATCGCCCTTATATTCCCACAGCATAATCAAATGATCGCGGGCGCACTGGAGACGCTCGACCGGGGTGGGCGGCTGCCGCAGTTCGCCTGTCTTGAGGAAATAGTCGATCTCACCCACCAAAAAGGGATAGCCCAAGGTGCCCCGTGAACACATAACGCCATCGGCCCCGGTCATTTGCAAACAGCGCACGGCCGCATCCACCGAGAAAATGTCGCCATTGGCAATGACTGGGATCGATAGCCGTTCCTTCACCTTGCCAATCCACTCCCAGCGGGCTGTGCCGTTATAGCCCTGGGCGCGGGTGCGTCCGTGTAGCGTGAGCATCTTAGCCCCCGCCGCTTCCATCCGTTCGGCAAATTCCACTGCGTTGATTTCTTGCTCATTCCAGCCAATCCGCGTTTTGACGGTGACGGGCACGTTGACTGCCTGCACAACCGAGCGCACGATGTCTGCGGCGAGCTGGGGTTCGCGCAGTAATGACGAGCCGCCGCCGTTGCGCGTAATTTTGTTGACCGGGCAGCCCATATTGATATCGATGGTGTCAGCCCCTTCATCGACCGCTTTTTGCGCCGCTTCGGCCAAAAAATCAGGGCGGCAGTCAAACAGTTGAATGCTAATCGGACGCTCGTCCGGGTCAATTTCCATCAGCTTGGGTAGCTGTTTGACGTAGTGCAACCCGGTGGCATTGACCATTTCCGTATACATCATCGACTCTGGCGCATACCGTCGCACTAAGCGGCGAAATACCAGATCGGTCACTCCCGACAAGGGCGACTGCAACACGCGGCTGTTGACCTCAACAGTGCCAATTTTCAGCGGTGTTGCCAGTCGGGCTTTGAGATCCGGTGGGAGCGTTGTCATAACATCAACCAGAATGGGGAACGACAATTATGGAACTAGGCTATGGAGCTAGGCTATGGAGCTGTGGGGCTATAGAACCATAGAGCCAAAGTGTAGCCAAACTGTCTGTTTCTTTATTCTATCGTCAGTGTCATGGCGAATTCAGTATGGCGAATCCAGCATGGCGAATTTAGATGCTGAGTTCTAGGGTTGGCTGCGATCGCCTATTACTATTAAGATCAGATCCTTTAAGATCAAATCTTTCTAGAATCAGATACTTCAGCTCAGATGCTCAAAGTCTTTGAGCCTGAGCATTTTTGGTTCTGTGACCCATCGACTGGCGCAGCGAGGCATCTCCACTATGCTGAAAAAACGACTCAAAAGTAAACGGCTGTGGGTGGCGATCGCCACTTTTGTCGCCAGCATTGCGATGGCCGCATTTTTGTTTACCCATCTGTCGCAGTTTGAGCAAATCAAAACCCTTGTCCAAGACACCGGGCCCTTTGGTGAGCTTGTGTTCATCATTGCCTATGTGATCGCCACCATTTTGGTGCTGCCGTCAACTGCCTTTAATTTAGCGGCGGGAGCCCTGTTTGGCTCAACCAATGGTCTGTTTCTAGCGTCACTGGGGTCTCTGCTGTCGGCAATCGTGGCCTTTGCCCTGACTCGCTTTCTAGGCAAGCGCTATGTACGTCGTCGCCTATCGTCGGCTAAATGGGCCAACCTCGATCGCCAGCTAGAGCTAGGCGGGTTAGGCTACATTTTTGCCCTACGACTGTTTCCGCTGATCCCCTACGGCATTGTCAGTTTTGCGGCCGGGTTGTGCCGCGTTCGCAAGCGTGATTACATCATCGGTACGCTTCTAGGGACTCCGATTGGGCTGTCTCCCTTTGTGTTTCTAGGCAGTTCTGGGGTTCATGCAGTGGCGAAACAAGATGTTTTGCCGCTGATCGCCTCCTTTACGTCGTTAGCGATTCTGATCGGCGGTGGTACTTGGTATCAGCAGCGTCGCTTAGCTTCCAGCGCAGCGGGGCAGCGCGCACCCAGACCTGAAGAATTGCTAGACAGTACGCTGTTTCCCAGCAGTTTGGGCGTGCCCTCCGCCCCCACGGTCGATCTATCAGTGGTGATCCCCGCCTACAACGAAGTCCAGCGACTGCCGCGCACCCTACTCGAAATTGTCGATTACTTGCGATCGCGTTCCTTCAGCTTTGAAATTTTAGTCGTCGATGACGGCAGTCGTGATGCCACCTCCGCCATGGTGCGGCAATTTCAAGGATTGTGTCCAGAAGTGCGGCTGATCAGTTCGCCACGCAACTTTGGCAAAGGCTACTCCGTTCGCACCGGCATGTTAAACGCTTACGGTGAGCTGCTGCTGTTTGCCGATGCGGATGGTGCGACCCCCATTGCCGAGTTTGCCCGATTGGAGCGGGCAATTGTTGACGACGGAGCCGATGTGGCCATTGGTTCACGGGCCAAGCTAAGTCGTGATGTCAGCATCAAAACCTTAGCCCACCGTAAGTTTATCGGTCGGGTTTTCAACTCCATCGTCAATTTGCTAGTTGTACCGGGTGTAGAAGACACCCAGTGCGGCTTCAAGCTGTTTAAGCAAGAAACCGCCCGAGAAATCTTTCGGAGGCAGAGCTTAGACGGGTTTTCCTTTGACGTAGAAATTCTCTACATCGCCAAGCAGTTGCGCTACCGGATCGCAGAAATTCCGGTCAACTGGGAGAATCAGCCCGGCTCAAAGGTAAGAATCATCCGCGACTCCCTGCGGATGCTGCGGGATGTGATCTGGATTTTGACCCGAGATTTGGTGGGTAAATACAATCTCAACTCAAGTCTATCGGTGGCTGACACGCCTGAGGTAATGGCTTCCAGATAGTCGTTGCCAGATAGTCGTTGCCAGATAGTTGTTGTTTTGGGGCTGGCTAAAATCTTCGTCCCGGTAGGGGAAGCGATCGGTCTGAAAATAGCCCCAACAGCGGCCCTAAGACAACGCCGATGACAAATCCGCCTGCATGGGCCCAATAGGCAACGCCACCGTTCTCCATGCCAATATTGGTCGATACGCCCAGTCCGGCAAGACCATACAGTGCCTGTTGGAAAAACCAAAATCCTAGGAAATACACGGCTGGGATGCGGATGGGAGCCAGCAAAATCCCCAAGGGCACGAGGGTTAAGATTTTAGCCTGGGGAAAGCGGATGACGTAAGCGCCCATCACACCAGCGATCGCCCCACTAGCCCCCAGCGACGGAATTTCAGAATTCATCGAGAAAAACCACTGCGCCAAGGCAGCAAACACGCCACAGCCCAAATAAAATACCAAAAACTTAATTCGGCCCAGTTTTTCCTCAATGTTGTTACCAAAGATCCAGAGGTAGAGCATGTTCCCGCCGACATGAAAAAAACCGGCATGGAGAAACTGTGAGGTCAATAGCGTTAACCATTCTCTAGGGGCACCCGGTGCGCCGCTAAAGCTAGCAGTGAGTTCAGCGGGGACTACAGACCAGGTATTGAGGAATGCATTGAGCGCGTGCTGATTGGGATCGGCTTGAGTCAGCATGATCTCGTAGAGGAAGACCAAGACATTGACTACAATCAGCCCGTAGGTGACATAGGGTGTAATTTGAACAGGGTTATCGTCTCGAAGTGGAACCACCCGCGCTACTCCTGAATAAATGACTCGCGATGGTCAAACCACTCGCGATCGCCGTCCCAACGTTCTCCATTAAGACAACGTTCTTCATCAAGATAACGCTTCATCAAGATAACGAAGGCGATCGCCTGCTGTCACGATTCGAGTTGATTAATGGGCACAAAACACTCTTGCGGCAGCAAAATCGGCTTTCGCGTAAAAATCAATTGTCCTCTGTAGGTAAAGCGATCCAGCGCTACCCCCAAAGGCCGCTGAATCTGATCCGTATGAACTTCGTAATACGACTGATAGATTTGGCGCGCTGCTTGCAGCAGCATCGGATCCAGCAACCCAGAGAAATCCATGGTATCTGCCGGAGTGTCCACTCCGATATCCAAAATCCGTCTACCCACCGTTTGCTGCGACGTATAAACCACGAGACCTACCCCACTCGTTAGCTAGAATCTAGTTCATTTGTTTGATTACAGCAAGAAATTGAATAACTTTTCCATAAAATTCTTGCAAGCCACTATTTCTAGTAGTGCTGATTTCAAGACAGCCAATCCGCGACTCGTCTAGCTTTAGAGGGGCGCGATCGCTTGTGGGTACGATGCGTGAGCGTTCGCTAATCTTAATGTTTTATCCAGTCTAGTCATAAAGCTAGTGGATGGGGCAGGTAACACCTACCCCATCTACATTTAGGGGATTGAGTATCCATGGATTGAGTATCCAGGAATTGAGTATCCAGGGATTGAGTGTCCAGGGATTGGATTATGACTATTCCAGCCCGGCTTGTGCGTACCCGTTACCCTAGTGAGACTGCTCTCGTAGCGCCTTCAGCAACATATCGCCCATTGCTTTACAGCCGAGCAGAGTCGTATTGGGCGACACGATATCCCCCGTCCGATAGCCCTGATCCAACACCGTTAAAACCGCACGTTCCAGGCGATCGCTAGCCTCGGGTTCGTTCAAGCCATACTTCAGCATCATTGCGGCACTGAGCACCTGTGCCAGTGGATTGGCCTTATCTTGCCCGGCAATATCCGGTGCCGAGCCGTGTACCGGTTCAAACACCCCCGGCCCCGATGCCCCTAAGCTGGCAGAGGGCAACATGCCGATACTACCCGTCAGCATGGCCGCTGCATCCGACAAAATATCGCCAAACAGGTTGCCAGTCACAATCGTGTCAAACTGCTTGGGGTTACGCACCAGCTGCATGGCCGCATTGTCCACATACATATGGGTCAATTCGACATCGGGATACTCGCTCGACAGCCGAATAATACAATCGCGCCAAAGCTGCGACACATCCAGCACATTAGACTTATCCACCGAACACAGCTTCTTCCGCCGTTTGCGAGCCGCCTCAAACGCCACCCGTCCGATCCGCTCAATCTCCGATTCCGAGTAAACCATCGTGTTGACGCCACGCTTTTCCCCAGTTTCAGATTCAAAAATACCCCTCGGTTGACCAAAGTAAATGCCGCCGGTCAACTCGCGTACCACCATGATGTCTACCCCTTCTACGACCTCGCGCTTCAGCGATGACGCATCAATTAGCTGCGGCAAAATCTGAGCCGGACGCAGATTGGCAAAGAGTCCCAAGCCTGCTCTTAGACCTAGCAATCCGCGCTCTGGGCGAATATCGTTGGGCAGAGAGTCCCACTTATAGCCTCCGATCGCGGCTAACAACACGGCATCGCTATCTTTACACTGGGCCAATGACTCGGGCGGCAGGGGGTTGCCCGTGGCATCAATGGCTGCCCCGCCAATCAGCGCCTCTTGAAAGTGGAACTGGAGATCAAGCTGCTGTCCTACCTCTTTTAGGACAGCAACGGCAACCGCCATGATTTCCGGCCCGATGCCGTCACCAGGTAAAAGGGTGATGCGATACTGTTTGGTCATAGATCTATCAGCAAGTAGACGAGTGGTTAGGGGTTACGTAGGTCGGTATGCGCTCAGAAGGGGCGATCGCCTCCAAAAGTCTGAATGAGAGTGTGAAACTGTTCAATCCATTCAGCTATTAGCCGCATCTCAGCGGACTAGTATTTTACTCCAAGTCGTCCACGCACTCACCGATTCGGTGCCTCGATGGTACCTCGACCCTGCCCTATTCTTCTGCCCTAAAACCGATTAGGATCATGCAGCAAAAACTCAACCCTCGGCAATAGAGGATCTTGCACGATCCCCACGCCGCTAAATCCCCAGCGTTTTAGCATAGTGCCAATTTGAGTGCCTGCTAGCGACTCCACCCCAAACTGATCAACCACGTCTTTGCCATGGGTGTTGAGATAGCTCAGCGCATCGGCATACTCCTTAAACATCAGCAAAAAGCCAGGGTCGGCCTTCTCCGGAGTATTGGTTGTCGCACTAGTTGCTTCTGCCCGCTGGGGTCGAGCGACAAGATATTGTCCGTTTTGTTTCGAGCGAATCAGATAAAAGGTTTCAGACAGCATTCACTCATTTTACAGCCACTTTGAAAGCGGCCATCGCTTCAGATAGTCGCAACCAACCCGCGCTCCAACTCCCCCAGCGTTGGTCACACGTTAAGCATGTCTTTAAGCGCACGTCCGAGCCGGTTTACATTGCAACGCTCCGGTCACGCTGCAATGTCATACGTAATTAGCCTAAAACCCCAAGACTTAGACCTTAGACCTAACGGACTAGGGCAGGTGTTCTATCAATCAACAGGCTTAGACTGGCAAATTTCGACTGGCGAATTTCGACTGAAAGCGCTCATTCTCGTAATGCCTCCCCTTTTCGTCCGGGAGGCTGACGCCTGAAACGCTTGCTCTTATTGCCTTTCG
>DATNOW010000934.1:0-2389 GCA_036703515.1 Chroococcidiopsis sp. | reverse complement strand
CAGGCAGCGGGCGGCTCGATTGAGTCTCACGTCTATAGCAACGCTGAGCATGCCTTTTTCAACGATACCCGCCCAGAGGTCTATAACCCTGACGCAGCGGCTGATGCGTGGAGTCGGACGCTTGGCTTCTTGCAGCAGCACCTCGTTGCGGCATAGGTCTAAGCTCGCCTGGGGCTTCCTGGGGCTTCCTGGGATCGCTTGGGATCACTTGGGGTTTCCTAGAATCATCTGGGATTTTTAGACTACGACTGGGCGCTACAGAGGGCAGGCGATCGCCTGCGTGCCGGGTGTTTTGGGCATTGGCTAAACTAAATAGATTGTCAAAACGCCCGTTTATTAAACTCGCGTTAAACTCAGGGCACGATAGCCATTAGACTTAACATTACGGGCGTATTTGCAGCGCTGTGTGCAGTCTATTTGCTAGAGACTTGCGTTCTGCCTGTCCTCCCTAGTCCCTGCCCTCCCTAGTTCCTGCCCGTTTTTCTCGGCCGTTTTTTGCCTGTTGTGTTCTCCTGTGTCCGCCACTCCTACCGATTCGCCATCCATGCAGATTCGTCGTCGCCATCCCAATCCGGTTATTGCAGTTGAGAGTCTTCGCTATCAGGGCAAGGTGCCCGATGCCGAGCCGCGACATATTTTAGAAAAAATTGTTTGGCATAAGGAAGCGGAAGTTGATCAGATGCGAGAGCGGCGATCGCTGCTCGATCTGCGTAAGATTGTGCAGGGCATGCCGCCAGTGCTCGACTTTGTGGGCGCATTGCGTCAGGGTAAGACGCGCCCGGCGGTGATTGCTGAAGTCAAAAAGGCGTCTCCCAGCAAAGGCGTAATTCGGGCCGATTTTGACCCGGTGGCGATCGCCCAATCCTATCAGCAAGGCGGGGCATCGTGTTTGTCGGTGTTGACCGATCAAGAATTTTTTCAGGGCAGCTTTGACTATCTGACCCAGATCCGTGCGGCCGTTGACCTGCCGCTGCTATGCAAAGATTTTATCCTCTATCCCTATCAGATCTATTTGGCGCGATCGCACGGGGCCGACGCGATCTTGCTGATTGCCGCCATCCTGTCTGACAAAGATTTGCAGTATTTTCTTAAAATCGCCAGCGGCTTGGGCATGGCCGCCCTAGTCGAGGTGCATACCCAAGAGGAACTCGACCGGGTGTTGGGTTTGCAAGGGGTGGCGCTGGTGGGGATCAACAACCGCAATTTAGAAGATTTCTCAGTTAGTTTGCAAACAACCTGTGAACTTTTGCGCGCCAGTGGTGAGCAACTCCAAGACAGTGGCATTCTGGTGGTAAGTGAGTCAGGGTTACATACCTCGGCCGACCTCCAGTTGGTCGAGCAAGCCGGTGCTGGTGCCGTTTTGATCGGTGAATCTCTGATGAGACAGCCCGATCCAGGAGCCGCGATCGCAGCGCTATTCGCACACCCTTAGACCTGGTGCCGTTTTGCCCCGCTGTACAGCTTGAAAAATCCTTTCTGTGTGTTGATATGAACTCGATCCCACTCCCGTCTCACATCCACTATGAGCTGCTGCTGCAATTGCTAGAACGCAAGACGATGTTTGCGGTTGGACAGCGATCGCCCCAGCACGAGCAAGTGCAAGAGCTAATTATCACTCTGCGCAAGGCGATGACTCAGCAAAAGCACCTCGAAGAAAGCTGCGAACGCGCCAACCTGCCGATTGAATACCACTGGTCGTTAAACCAGCCTGGCACACAGCCGTTGATCCCGCCGGAGACGATGCCAAAAACAAGTTGAGGGGGCTAGCGCCTCTGGTTTGTGCTGTGGGTGAAAGCTGGCCTCTATTCGAACCG
This sequence comes from Chroococcidiopsis sp., assembly GCA_036703515.1. GTDB lineage: Bacteria > Cyanobacteriota > Cyanobacteriia > Elainellales > Elainellaceae > DATNOW01. The sequence goes on along the minus strand of DATNOW010000934.1, from coordinate 575 downwards.
CTACGACTCGAACCGCTACGACGCTCATGCATCTATCTCGCCCGCAGAGTCGCAGGATATGAACCGCAACCTTCGCCATCATGCGTTTATGCTACCCGGCATGGACGACTTGGACAGTATCCTGGGGAGACTGCCATCCGAAGCACGGCAATGGTTTGAGAGTTTGCCATGGCACCAGCGGCGCTACATTTTGTCGCTGTGTTATTTGATGTGCGCGGCCCCACCCGAGGTGCAGGCCGGTTTTCTCGATGACTATACGGCCGATGGATTAGTATCGCGCAAATTAGACGATCGCGATACCGAACAGCGGGTCAAAGAATATTTGCGAGAGTTTCGGATTGAAACTGAGCTATCGGAAGCAACGCTACGGCTTTATATCCGACAGTTTTATATTCACTCGGCCCAAGATGCGCGGCGGCAGCCCGATTTGTATCTAGAGTCGGCCCTGCGGCTGGTGTTTAGCACCGAAGAGCGCAACAACGTATTTAACTACATTTTGGGGTTTGAGCTACTCAAGATGCTGTTTCGGATGAGTTGGCATCAGCATGAGCGACTGTATCGACTGCAGCGCAACC
>DATNOW010000933.1:0-5357 GCA_036703515.1 Chroococcidiopsis sp. | reverse complement strand
ATCGCCAATATCATCGAGCCCATTGTAGACAAACCGGTCACGCCCGCCGCCACCCGTCATAAAGTCAGCCGATTCGCCGCCAATCAGGATGTCGTTGCCGTCACCACAGATCAGAGTATCAACCCCTTCATCACCATAGAGCACGTTATCGCCATCACCGCCCGTCAGGCTATCGTTGCCCAGACCGCCTAAGAGGCGATCGTTGCCTAAGCCGCCATCAATGGTGTCATTGCCCGATGCACCGCTAAAGCGATCGTCGCCGGTTGCCCCTTCCAGGAAATCATCACCCTGGCCACCCCGCAAAATATCATTGCCACTACCGCCCCGGATGCGATCGTTGCCATCACCACCATTGACTGTATCGTCGCCGCCCTGGCCAACAACGGCATCATCGCCATCGCCACCAAACAGCAAGTCATTGTCCGCACCACCAGCGATAAAGTCGTTGCCGTCACCGCCATTGATATCATCGTTGCCAACACCGCCGCGAATGCGATCGCTGCCAGCATCGCCCAGAAGGCGATCGTTGCCCGAGTACCCCCAGATCCGATCGTCACCCGTGCCACCTAGCACCTCATCATTACCTGGCCCACTGCGGAGGGTGTCACTGCCAGTGCCGCCTTCCAACGAGTCATTGCCTTGACGACCAAACAGCACATCTCGCTGGCTACCGCCAAACAGCTTGTCATTGCCCAGACCGCCATCGAGGGTGTCTTCACAGGCTAAGCCAAACAGCCTGTCATTACCTGCCAAACCGCGAATGGTATCGCTATCCTTGGTGCCCACCAGTCGATTGGCACTACCGCTGCCTTTGATAGTGCGTCCGGGTTTGCAATTATCGTCGTCTCCATCACCACCTGGATTATCGCCTGGGTTGCTGCCTGGGCTGGTGATCGATACCCTGCCAGAGGTGACCGCCGTTAAACCCGAGTTGTCGGTAGCCGTATAGTTAAACGACGTCCCATTAAATCCGCCAGTCGACTGGAAAAAGATCTGACTCCGCTTGCTCAAAGGAATATCTTGACCAACGGTAATTTCGGTTCCACCCGCACTGGGATCGCCTAAAAACAGTTTGCCCTGGCTGACTGGCGGCAAAGATAAGACGGTGAAATAGAGCAAAGTCCCATCGGTATCGGTGCCAAATAAAGGAGGCAGGTTGATGGTGGTGCTGGGTGTGGTGCTCGCTGTGCGATTCACCACCGTTGGTCTAGCCCCCGTTGGCGTCGTTAGCGTACTAATCTCAAGGTTGCGAATTTCATGAATGTTGGTAAATCCACCCGTAGAGGAGGCAAAGCCAAACTTGAATGTTGAGGGCACCGCACCATTGCCGCCCGTGTTGACCACGTCATAGTTGTTGATTAGGGTTTCCCCAACATCACTAAAATCGCCGTCGTTGTTTTGATCGAGGAAAACGGAGACCAGTCCAGTCTTAGTCAAATCAATTTTGGTCTTGCGGAGCGCATTGGTGCGATTCGTTGCCGCAGCATTATCAATTCCAGCACCACCAACACCGATGTTCGTCAAAAACTTGTAGTTATTGGCTTGACTGCCACGGATCGCGATCGAATCTGCAGCTTGGCCAGTTCCACCAACGCGACCTTCAGTGTTCGCAGAGAAATTACCAAACTCGTCAAAGCCAATCCCCAAATATCCGCCTTCAATCCCTGGCTGAACCACGGGGGTATTGCGCTGGGCGTAGCCTAGGGAGCCGCCAAAGGCACCGGCTGTAGTGGGTGACTGGGTGCCATCAATTAGGAAGAAGCTGATCCCATCTGCCCCGGTCGTACCGTTGTAGGCAAAGAAATTAAAGGTAATCGACAGACCCGCCTGGGCATCAATGGCCGTGTTGTAGAGCACGAAAGACGATTGATCGTTGGTGTTATTCGTCAGTCGCAGCGCACCGTTGCCCGGTGTATCGATCGCCACACCTCCGCCCGGAATACCATCAGTCGATGGCGCTGTGCCGGTTCGAGCCGTCAGAATGGGGTTGGACGAAGTCTTGCTGCCCACACCAAACAGCCAAGGGCCAGTGGTGACGTCTTCGCCTGAAAAAGTTTCGTTGAGAATCAGGGCGAAGATGCCGCTGTACGTCTCTTGGAGGGCTTCGGTGACAATCAGCGGCGTATGGATGGGGCCGGTGGTGGTTTCGAGCTGCCAGTCGCCGCCCAATGCTACATTTCCGGTCGGGGTTTTAGAGGCGGCAACGTCGGCCCCGGTCAGTTGGCTAAGCTGATGGATGAAGCGATCGCCTGTTGTGCCGGCTGCCACGCTACAGCCATAAAGCAAAATTTCAGCATCTTCTGCCAAGGCCTCCGACCAATCTTGGAGCTGATCTGCATAGTGCTCCAGAGTATCTGTATTTAGTGCAGCCGAGCCTAGGGCAAGATGTCCGGATATGCCATGGGAAATTAAGTGAAGGCTAGACAGGCCACTGCGGGTTGCTAGCGTCTCTGTAATTTGCAACACGCCATCTTGGTCGGAGTCAAGGATGACAACGTCGGCATTAACGGCAACATCTTGGGCTAGGGTTTGGTAATCATAAATAGCAGAGTCGATAAAGACTAGGGTGGATGCAACGGGCGATGCAGACATAGAAACCCCTTAGATATTTTGGTGTGACGGTGATGATTCAGGTTAGGGTCGACCCAACACGAGTGTCATAACACGACAACTGGAGGATAGATTTGCAATTGAACGCGAATAAACTCAAATTGATGCCGAATTAGGAGTTGCATTGACACAGAGATTTTCAAGACTATGACGAAAATCGAGCTAACTCAAGGAAAATTAAAACCATTTACACAAAAATGATAATTTGACATTTCCTTAAAATTTGCCTGAGTTTTATGTTTCCGTTCATTCAGACGGTTAGGGCGCGCCCTATGATGCTTGAGCAAAAACATCCACCTACTTGCTGAAGTCAAAAGATGAGACGCAAACCTTTGAGCATCCAATTTGGTGCTCAAGAATTCGCGAGTTTCTCTGAACTCAGCCAGTCAATATTGTGGCTAGAACAACCCCTTTCACAATTGCAGCGTGAATTGCAACATTGGGTCCCCTCGCGTCTACTGCATACATCACACTGCATACATCACATATAGATGGCTAAAATTATTTGCTCAAATTATTTAAAGTTATTTAAAAAGTCATCTAAACATAAGAGTCTGCTGTGACTATTCGTTCAGGTCAATGTGACGCCAGAAATTTGCAATATACACAAATCTCTATAGATTGCCGCAGAGGTTGCCTGAGCGTGCCGAGGATGCACCTAGGCAAGTCGGGTCAGCGGTCGATTTGTATTGTAGATTTCACTCTACATAGGCTCTGTAACCAGGGCTAACGTGGCGATCGCCTCGACTAGTGTAGCGATTTTTTTACGGCTGTAGAGTCAAATATATTCCGGGGCTTGTTGTAACATCCTCGGCGGGGCTGCTGAGCCTGAACTTTTTTGAGCGTCATGCGTCTGCCAGAGTTGAACCAGAGTTGAGCCAGAGTTGAGTATCCGAATTGCGGTCAATCGCGTCAGTTGTCTCTAAAATTAAGATGCCCTGAGAAACGACTCTAGGGGATGTACTAACTAGACAGGGCCGAGACCGCTGGGAATGTCATGAATGGGAGGTCAGAGAAACCGTGAATATTGGTGAGCTATTTTCAAAGGGCGGTTTCGCCATGTATCCGCTGCTGCTGCTGTCAATCATGGCGCTTAGCACCATCATTGAACGGTCGTGGTATTGGTCAAAAATTCTCACCCATGAGCGAGAAATTGCGGGTCGGGTGCTAGAGGCGGCCCGGCGAGATTGGTCAGCGGCAACGGAGATCGCCCGCAAGTCAAATGTGCAGCCGATTGGGCGATTTCTGCATTCTGCCCTAGAGCTGGATGATCCAGAGCCCGAGGTGTTTCAACTAGCGCTCGAAGCCACAGCCGATGAAGAGTTGGCGGCAATGCATCGGGGCGACAAAATTTTGGAAGCGGCGATCGCCATCTCACCGCTGCTGGGTCTGCTGGGCACGGTGCTGGGGTTGATCAGCTCCCTCGGCTCAATTCGCTTAGCGGATTTGGGCACCGATTCGACGGCTGGGGTGACGCTGGGTATTTCAGAAGCGCTGATTAGCACGGCATCTGGGCTGATCGTGGCGATCTTGAGCTTGGCCTTTCACCGTCTGTTTCAAGGCTTTATTGCTGGGCAAGCCAAGATCTTTCGCAAATCAGGCAACGAGCTAGAGTTGCTCTATCGCAAAGACTGGGCCAAAAAGCGGCGCAGCTATGTCAATGGTGAAACCGCTTCGGGGTCTGACCCAGCGCTGACGCCAACCAATGCTGAATCGCCTAGCGGAGTTTAGGGCGATCGCCAGTCACCCACTTTTCCTCTGCTTTCCTCTATTTTCCTCTACGCCCGACCCTTGCAGTCCGACGATATGGATGCCTAACAACCTATGAAGCTCCCGCGTGACTATTACTCAGAGCAAACCGACGTGCGGATTGAGTTAATCCCGCTGATCGACGTCATCTTTTGCATCTTGACCTTTTTTATCTTGGCGGCCATGACCTTGACCCGCCAAACGGCGATCAATGTTGACCTGCCCACGGCTTCAACATCGGCCCCCCAGATGCGCGAGATGATGATCGTCAGCATTGACCCGATCGGCCAGGTCTATATCGATCAACAAGCCGTGACGCGTGATGCGTTATACCAGCAATTGCTGCAATACCATCAAACTACCCCGCAGGGCTTAATCGTTCTGTATGCTTCGCGTCTATCGAGCTACAACGATGTGGTCGAAGTGCTCGATTTGCTGCGTTCGGTGGGCGGCGATCGCGTCGCGTTGGCAACCCTGCCGGAATCGGGTGCTGCAACGACTGCGCCCAATTTCAACGCCCCGCTTAACCCGGTCGATCCGCTCAATCCCAGCAATCCGTTTGGGGGCACGGGCACGACCGATCCGTTTGATCCCAATCAGCCGCTCTTTCCCGGTGCAGAACCAATCACACCCGCGCCATCGCCCAATGGTTCCTCCAACGGCTCCTTTAATGGCTCTAGTGGCTCATCCAGTGGCACGCTCAATGGCGCTCCCCGTAGCTTTCCCGGCTCGTCAGGCTCATCGGGCTCATCGAGTGGCTTAAAACCCTCAACCTTGCCCCCTCCCTAATCGCTCTACCCTGTTCTTTTTATAGACCCAGCATCCATGTCAAGGTCACGCCTTCTGGCTATTATTGCGGTTACCGCCCTGGCCCTGATCTTGGTGCTTTGGCTCGTGGGTTCGCTGGTGCAGATTCACGCTGGGCTGGTCGCGATTTCGCCCCTGCTGGCCAATCTGGTAGTAGGGCTGATCATCGCCTTGATTGTGATTTTGGCGGG
>DATNOW010000932.1:0-2898 GCA_036703515.1 Chroococcidiopsis sp. | reverse complement strand
AGACTTTTGTGGAGACTCTGAGTTGAAAAGGTCGAAATGTAACAGGATTGCAACATATAATAATTGAGAAGAAATGATTAAAACACGTCGAAGGTAGAGCACTACATGCGGGTTGCGATCGCTGGGGCAGGGTTAGCGGGTCTTGCATGCGCCAAATATCTGGTTGATGCCGGACATACTCCCATCGTTTTAGAGAGTCGAGATGTCTTGGGGGGCCTAGTGGCCGCCTGGAAAGATGAGGATGGCGACTGGTATGAAACAGGGTTACATGTGTTTTTTGGGGCCTATCCCAATATGCTCCAGCTATTTAAAGAGCTGGGCATCGAAGACCGCCTGCAGTGGAAAGAGCACACTCTGATTTTCAATCAGCCCGAGAAGCCGGGTGTGCTGTCTCGCTTTGACGTGCCGGATATCCCGGCCCCTTTTAACGTGATCATGTCGATCTTGCGCAACAACGACATGCTGACCTGGGAGCAAAAGATTCGCTTTGCCGTTGGGCTATTGCCAGCGGTCGTTCGTGGGCAGCAGTATGTCGAAGCGATGGATCAATACTCGCTGCTGCAATGGCTGGAAATGCAGGGAGTCGATGAGCGGGTCAATAGCGATATCATTATTGCCGCTTCTAAGGCGTTGACGTTCATCAACCCCGAAGACGTATCGGCCACGGTGCCGCTGACGGCCCTCAACCGTTTCTTGCAAGAGCGCTATGGCTCTAAGGTCGCCTTTTTAGACGGTTCACCGACCGAGCGCCTTTGTCAGCCCATCGTAGACTATGTTACCGAGCGTGGCGGCAGCGTCCAGCTCAAGAAGCCGCTGAAGCAAATTTTGCTCAACGATGACGGCAGCGTGCGTGGCTTTGTGATTCGGGGGCTGGATGGCGCACCTGATGAAGTCCTTGAAGCTGATTTGTATGTGTCGGCCATGCCGGTAGACGTGATCAAGGTGCTGATGCCAGAACCCTGGAAACAGATTGAGTTTTTCCAGAAGCTGGAACCGCTGGAAGGCGTGCCAGTGATCAACCTCCACCTGTGGTTTGACCGCAAGCTGACCGATGTCGATCAGCTGCTGTTTTCGCGATCGCCCTTGCTCAGTGTGTATGCCGATATGAGCGTCACCTGCAAGGAATACGCTGACCCCGATCGCTCCATGCTAGAGCTTGTGCTGGCACCGGCTAAAGACTGGATTGATAAGTCAGATGAAGAGATCATGTCTGCCACAATGAAAGAGCTAGAGCGTCTGCTGCCGCAGCACTTTGGCAGCGACAATCCGGCCCAGCTGCGGAAATATAAAGTGGTCAAAACGCCGCGCTCCGTTTATACGGCGAGCCCCGGTTGCCAAGCCTGTCGCCCCGACCAAACGACCCCGATCCCCAACTTTTTTATGGCGGGGAGCTACACTATGCAGCGCTATCTCGGCAGCATGGAGGGAGCCGTGCTATCGGGGAAAATGGCCGCTCAAGCCATTACGGCTCAGCATCCCTCTGGCGTCGGCAACGATGAACAGCGGCAGCCCATGGCTGCTCAAGTTTGATCTGCAAGCCTGACCCGGCAGTTTGCGTTGCCAGTCTGACCCGGCAGTTCGATCTGTTAGTCTGATTCGCAAGGTCGACCTGCCCGTTTGACCCTCCAGCGTGACCCCCCAGCGTGACCTCTATTTCACCCCCCGGCGTGACCCCTTTCAGCCATCGATTCACTAAGTTGCTTGACCTAGGGATCCCTTACCTGGAAAGCTGATAGCTAATGATCGATTGCTGACTGCCCAAACAGTTAATTTTCCCCGCAACGCAATGCTGCAATTGCCTGAATCTCCTCGTGTAATGACTTTGGTTTCCTTAGAAGACTCTTACGAGCGCTGTCGTCAGACCATTGCTCACCATTCGACAACGTTTTACCTGGGTACCTTACTAATACCTGAGGAAAAACGACGGGCAATTTGGGCTATCTATGCGTGGTGTCGGCGCACTGATGAGCTGGTGGATGGCCCCCAAGCCAAGTTCACGACCGAAAGCACCCTGGATGACTGGGAGCAAAACCTAGAGGCGATTTTCGCCGGTCATCCGCTGGATGATTTTGATGTGGCGCTGGTGGATACGGTCGAGCGCTTTGCCATGGATATCCAGCCTTTTCGGGATATGGTGGCCGGTCAGCGCATGGATCTGTATCGCAATCGCTATGAGACCTTTGACGAACTCAAGCTCTACTGCTATCGGGTGGCGGGCACGGTAGGGCTGATGACCAAGGCGATCATGGGCGTCGAGAACGAGTGCGAATCGGTGCCGTGGTCTAACGCCTGCGATCAGAGCAATCCAACCTCAGAGGCGATCGCCCTGGGTATTGCCAAGCAGTTGACCAATATCCTCCGGGATGTGGGTGAAGACGCCCATCGGGGCAGGATTTATATTCCGCTGGAAGAGCTAGCGCTGTTTAACTACACCGAGGCTGACCTGATGGCCGGGGTGGTAGACGAACGCTGGCAAGAGCTAATGCGCTTTCAAATCCAGCGGGCGCGCAAATTTTATACCGAAGCTGAGCGGGGAATTCGCTCTCTCAACCGCGATGCCCGTCTGCCGGTTTGGGCAGCGACGATGTTTTATTCGGGCATCTTGAATGTGATTGAGCGCAACCAATACGACGTCTTCCGCCAGCGGGCCTATGTGCCCAACTGGCGCAAGTTTATGTCGCTGCCCCTGGCCAAGCTGCGGGCTGAGGTGCTGTAGGCTGAGGTGCTGTAGGCTGTAAGAACCGCCGATCATCGGGGCGCATCGGACAAAAATCGGACAAGAATTCGGACAAAACGTCGGACAAAACTTCGGACAAAACCTGTGAACAACGGCTGGAAGCGATCGCTAAGCCGGGTGAACCCCGACCACCTGTGGTTTATTGGGCTGCTGCTGGCGTC
>DATNOW010000931.1:0-5312 GCA_036703515.1 Chroococcidiopsis sp. | reverse complement strand
CAAGCCTATCCCAATGAAGACCTGGTTCAAGCTGTCATGGGGCAGATTACCTGGTATCACAATATTGCGCTGTTAGATAAGCTCAAGGCCAACAACGAACGGCTGTGGTATGCCCAAAAAGCTATCGAGCAGGGTTGGAGTCGCAATGCCCTAGTGCATCAGATTGAGAGCGGCTTATATCAGCGCATTGGCCATGCTGTGACCAATTTTGACCAGACGCTGCCCCAAAGCCAGTCTGACTTGGCGCGCCAAATCTTAAAAAGTCCCTACAATTTTGAGTTTTTAGAACTGGCTGAAACGGCCCAAGAGCGCGATTTTGAAAGGGCGCTGGTCGATCACATCCGCGATTTTTTGCTAGAGCTTGGGGTGGGGTTTGCGTTTGTAGGCAGCCAATATCCGCTGGAAGCGGGCGGAAAAGACTATAAACTTGACTTGCTGTTTTACCATGTCAAGCTGCACTGCTATGTCGTTATCGACCTGAAGATGGTTGAGTTTGAACCTGAATTTTCGGGCAAGATGAGCTTTTATATTGCAGCAGTGGATGATTTGCTGCGCAGCGAGGGCGATAACCCGACGATTGGCATTGTGCTGTGCAAGTCTAAAAACAAGGCCACGGTTGAATATGCTCTGCGCTATTTGCAGCAGCCGGTTGGTGTCGCTACCTATCGCCTCAAAGACACGCTGCCGGAACCGTTGCAGGGTAGCTTGCCTAGCATTGAGGCGTTGGAGATGGAGCTGAATACTCTGTTGGTAGAGGGCAAAGTCGAAACGCAGGTAGAATGGGCGGCTGAATCAGAACCATGAGCGATCGGGCGATCGCCCTCCACCCCAATATCCGTCCTCATCTCCGCTCCAATAGTCCAAGCCCGCTTGGACTATTGCCGAATTATCAAAGCTACTGCCTCAAACAAACTGCCGCGTGAACAGGGCCAAGTCCCAAATTCACACGGCAGGTTAGAAAAATCAAGCTAAAAACAAATTGCTAGCTGCGTCGCGGCTAGACAACGCGGCTAGCCAAATATGCTATTTGATAAACAGCATTTCTTGATAGGTCGGCAGCGGCCAATAGCTATCGGCAATCTCACCTTCAAGGGCATCCGCGTAGGTACGCACCTGATCCATCAGCGGACGGAGGGTGGTGGCGCAATACTGCATTTTGTCTTCGGTGGTAGCAAAGTCGTGCTTGGCTAGGGCTTCACTCAACTGGCTGGTGGCTGCCATCATGGAGCTGGTCAGGGTTGCCAGTTTCTGCGCGCTTTCGGTCTCAAACGCAATCCCCAGATCCTTGAGGCTGGACATGGTAGACGACAGCTTAGACAAATATTCGACTGCGGCTGGGTAGATGATTGTCTTAGCCATGCTGACCACCAGCTTTGCTTCTACCTCGATGGATAGAATGTATTGCTCAGCGTACACTTCAAAGCGGCTTTCCAGTTCGACCGGCGTCAGCACTCCGGTTTTCGTGAACAGATCCTCAATGTAGTCGGCTTTGAGGGTGGGGAGCGCATCGGCGGTGGTGCGGAGGTTGGCCAGGCCGCGCTCTTCTACGGCCATCTTGTGCCACTCTTCGGAATAGCCGTTGCCGCCAAAGACGACAGCGCCGTGCTCTTCCATCACTTCCTTCAGCACTGTCAAAATGGCGGTGCTGAGTTCCAAACCTTTCGACAGTTCGTTTTCGAGGCGATTGCCCACCCATTCTAAAGAGTCGGCCAGCATGGTGTTGAGCACAATCAGTGGCCCAGATACCGACTGGCTAGAACCAACGGCCCGGAACTCAAAGCGGTTGCCGGTGAAGGCAAAGGGAGAGGTGCGGTTGCGATCGCCTGCATCTTTGGTCAGATGGGGCAACACGTCTACACCCAGATCCATCACGCCTTTTTGCTTCGACTCGGTAACGGTGCCGGTCTTGATTTGCTCAAACACTTCTTCGAGCTGAGAGCCGAGATACACCGACATAATCGCCGGAGGAGCTTCGTTGGCACCCAAGCGATGGTCGTTGCTAGCGGTGGCGATCGCCGCCCGCATCAGCGGCCCATACTTATGCACACCGCGAATCACTGCGCCGCAGAATACCAAAAACTGGGCGTTGTCGTGGGGTGAATCGCCGGGATCAAGCAAGTTACCTTGGGTGGAGTTGCCCACCGACCAGTTGACGTGCTTACCTGAACCGTTGATGCCCGCAAACGGCTTTTCGTGCAGCAGACAGGTAAAGCCGTGCTTTTTAGCCGTGTGCTTTAACACCGTCATGATCAGCTGCTGGTGATCGCTGGCGACGTTAGCCGCTTCAAAAAAGGGCGCAATTTCAAACTGCCCAGGAGCCACTTCGTTGTGGCGCGTTTTAGCGGGAATGCCCAGTTTGTAGAGGGTTTCCTCCACATCCTGCATAAACACCTGCACCCGCTCGGGAATCGCACCAAAGTAGTGGTCGTCAAACTCTTGCCCTTTAGCGGGAGCCTTGCCAAACAGGGTGCGCCCAGCCAACAGCAAGTCTGGCCGCTGGCTGGCGAAGTTAGCGTCAATCAGGAAATATTCTTGCTCAGCCCCGCAGCTAGAGTTAACGTGGGCGATATCGCTGTGGCCCAGCAGCTTCAAAACCTTATTAGCGGCCTTATCCATCGCCGCAATGGAGCGCAGCAGCGGCACCTTCTTGTCGAGCGCTTCACCCGTCCAAGAAACAAAAACGGTGGGGATGCAGAGGGTAGAACCGTTATCGGTTTCCATGATGTAGGCTGGGCTGGTCACATCCCACGCTGTATAGCCCCGTGCTTCGAAGGTGTCACGGATGCCGCCGTTGGGGAAAGAAGAGCCGTCAGGTTCGCCCTGCACCAGCACCTTGCCAGAAAATTCGGAGATGACGCTGCCATCGCCCTGTACCGAAATAAAGCCGTCGTGCTTTTCAGCTGACAGGTTTGTCATGGGGTAGAAAACGTGGGCGTAGTAGAGTGCCCCTTTCGATACCGCCCAGTCGCGCATCGCCGTAGCGACTGCGTCAGCGATGGAAGCATCGAGCTTTTCGCCAGTCACAATCGTGTTTTTGATCGACTTAAAAACGGCCTTAGGGAGGCTCGCCTGCATTTTGCTCAGGTTGAAGACGTTGGATGCCCAGATTTCTTCGAGACGCTCAGGAGCTTTGGGGGGAATCAGCGTACGATTAACGATCTGCTGTACGGCTTGGACTCTGGCTTCGTTTCCACTCATGATTTTTTTACGGTTTTAACTGTCTGATGGTACTCAAAGCCGATTGTTAAAATAGACAGCATAGATACCAAACCCAAACTCTTCAGACAAAATTAAAGAGCGATTTGGGTTTTGTGGGCGGCTGTCGGTGTGCTATTGGGGTATGAATTAAGCCATCTTACCAGTCAGCTACGCCAGTTATTTCAATGGGATTGACGGGATCGACCGCGATCGACCGCGATCGACTGCGATCGCATTTTGTAATCTACTACCGCACGGTAATCCTACAGTGATTTCTACTGTGCTGTGCTTTTGTGCTGTGCTTTTGTGCCGTGCGCTTGTGCTGTGCTTTTGTGCCGTGCTCTAGATTTGGGGACGTTTAAGATTGGGAATTTGATAAAACTAGAGTTTTTTAACCCCCGATCTTGCCTGAATGAATGATCTTGCCTGAATGAATACAGTATTAAAAGTTACAGTCTCCTACGATGTTTGCGACTATCTCTGAGTAACAGCCCGTGAGTTTCCCCGCTTCTGCTATGCGATCGCTCTATCACTTAAGCATTAAATCAAAACTGATCGCCATGCTGCTCGTCGTTAGCGGCTGTTCAACCCTGGTCACAGCCTACATTGGCTATCGCAGCGGGCAGATCAACCTAACCAATCGCGCCTTTGGGCAACTTACCAGCGTCCGGGCCTCAAAAGCCTATCAAATTGAGTCTTACTTCCAAACCGTTCGCAACCATATCGAGACGCTGAGCGAAGATCCGTCCATTGTGGCGGCGATGCAAGAATTTGATAGCGCCTACCGCGAATTACAAGACGAAAACATTCCAGCCACGTTTGATCAGTCCCTCACGACTTATTATCGCGACGAATTTTTGCCCCGTCTGGTCAAGGGCGAAGCCGGGATACCCATTGTTGAGTCCTACACGCCGCAAAACGTAGCGTCCCGCTATTTACAGTATTATTACATCGCTAGCAATCCCAATCCTGTAGGTAAAAAGCATCAGCTCAATAGCGCCACTGACGGCAGCCGCTATAGCCAGCTTCACGCCCGCTACCATCCCATTTTCCGCCATATTATCGAGAAGTTTGGCTATTACGATATGTTCCTGATCAATCCAGAAGGAACCGTTGTTTATACCGTCTTCAAAGAAACAGACTTTACTAGCAATTTCCAGACCGGCCCTTACCAAAGCAGCAATCTAGCCCGTCTGGCGGATCTGGTTCAAGCTGCCAAACGGCGCAACTATTCTCAACTGGTCGATTTTCAGCCCTACGCACCATCTTATGATGCGCCAGCCGCTTTTATTGCAGCCCCTATCTATGAGCAATCGAAGCTGATTGGCGTGCTGGCATTTCAACTTCCGGTGAATGAAATTAATAATGTCATGACCGGAAATGAAAGCTGGGAGAAAGATGGATTGGGAGAAAGCGGAGAAACTTACCTTGTGGGAAAAGATGCGCTGATGCGCTCGGTGTCTCGATTTTTAGTCCAAGATCCGCAAGGGTATACCCAAATTTTGCGATCGCTAGGGATGCAAGAAGCCGTGATCAATCGGATCACGCAGTATGAAACTTCGATCTTGCTTCAGCCGGTCAATACGGTCGCGGTCTCAGAAGCGCTGACCGGGAAGGAAGGCACTAAAATCGTTAACGACTATCGCAATATTCCTGTGCTTAGTTCCTATGCGCCGCTGCGGATTGAAGGTTTAGACTGGGTGATTTTGGCAGAAATGGATCTGGCGGAAGCCTATGCTCCGATTTATGCCTTTCAGCGCCAGGTATTGATTTCGGCCACGCTGTTGATCTTGGTCGTAACGGTGCTGGCGATGATTTTAGCCCACCTGATTGTCCGCCCGATCAATAAGCTGATTGCCAGTGCCCGCAAGGTGTCATCGGGCGAGCTAGAGACCATTCCAGCCCTAGACAGCAGCGACGAATTTGCTGAGTTGACCCGTTCATTTAACGCGATGGTGCGCAGTCTGCGGACGCAGACCAATTTGGTGGAGCAAAAAAATCAAGAGAATGAACAGCTGTTACTCAGCGACTTCCCAGCTTCCATTGCCAAGCGGCTCAAGCGCGGCGAAAAACACATCGCAGAAGATATTTCTAACGTAGCCGTTTTATTTTCT
>DATNOW010000930.1:0-3150 GCA_036703515.1 Chroococcidiopsis sp. | reverse complement strand
GAGCAAAATTTTGTCACCAAGGCCGGGGCGCAGCAGTATGCCGCCCAGTACGGTTTGATCGTCGTCGCGCCGGATACGAGCCCCCGTGGCTGCAACCTGCCCGGCGAAGACGAAAGCTGGGATCTGGGCACAGGGGCTGGTTTTTATCTCAACGCCACCCAGTCGCCGTGGGATGCCCATTACCGCATGTATGACTATGTGGTGTCTGAGCTACCCCAGGCGATCGCCGCTAATTTCCCGGTACAGAGCGATCGCCAAGGTATTTTCGGTCATTCCATGGGCGGTTTAGGGGCACTGGCGATCGCCCTCAAAAATCCTGGGCGTTATCAAAGCGTCTCGGCCTTTGCGCCGATTGTCACCCCCAGCCAGGTACCGTGGGGGCAAAAAGCGTTTCGGGCCTACTTGGGCGATAACCCAGACGACTGGTTAGCCTATGATCCTAGTCATCTGGTCAACCACGCCGCCGAGCGGCTGCCGATTTTGATCGATCAGGGAGAGGCCGATTCGTTTTTAGACACCCAGCTCCAGCCCGATCGCTTTGCCCAGGCCTGTGCTGCGGTTGGGCATCCCCTCACCCTGCGATCGCAGTCAGGCTATGACCACAGCTACTACTTTATTGCGTCCTTTATGGGCGATCATGTCGCCCACCATGCCAGCGCTTTAACCGCTTAGGACGTGGATTTCATCACCTGCAATGCTGGGGTCAGGACGCACATCGGTGCGCCCCTACAGAGAATTGGACGGTTAGGAATTATTTAATTCCACGCAATCTGCTCCATGCAATCTATATACCTTAGCGATCGCCTGTCCCCTCTTCGAGGCGTTTCGACATCCAAATCGACTGCGGTGCATAGCCCAGGGTTTCATACAGCCGCAGGGCCGGTTGATTGGATTGAAAGACTTGCAGCCCAATGGCGCGATCGCCCCTTGCCCTTGCCCAGTCTTCGGCCACCGCCATCAGCGCTGACCCCAACCCCCGCCGCCGATGGGACGGGGCTACATAAAGCAACAAAATATGGGCATGGCGATCGCCGCTGGTTTGATCGATGGCGCTACCGGCCCACAAAACCCCTGCCGTTTTAGCGTCTGATGGGCCTTCCGGAAACTGCGACGGGATAGATTCAGCCGCGATCGGTTCCACCCACCAAATCGGCGTATCCCGCGACAGGTATTGATCGACGGTGCTAGCTAGATGGGCGATCGCCTCACCAGGACATAGCTCCTGATAGGTGCGCTGCATAAACTTGACCAATAAGGCTCGATCGAGGGTAGACCCCAGTCGCACGCGATAACCCGGCCGCAGTAGAGAAGACTGGCTCAAATTCGACATACTATCGGCGTCGGTTGGGTGGAGAAACCCCAACGCCCGCATGGGTTACGCTCGCGCTAACCCATCCTACATTCAAACAGCCCATCGACTTGTCGGTATTGAGTATGTTTGTAAAGACGCAATGCACTGGCGCAATGCACTGGTGCATTGCACTATAGAGGCGCAATCATACCGGGTTCGCTGGGCAACCCCTGCACCAAGGTTTTGAGTGCAGGGGGCAAATCAGAGGCGATCGCCCCCTCTACTCGCTGTCCCACTTCTTCGATCGGAGCCGGGGCCGCCATGTCTGCGGGCAAAAAAATCCGCGCGCTCACCGCCAACAGCGACACCAAAAAGATCAACACCACAATCAGAGGCGCAACATACTGACGAAAAATAGCCATATTTATAACCGGAAGTGGATGAACGAATTCAAATCAGCAGCCAGATCCGCCAATTCTTAACGCGGCTTCAAGTTTTGTAAACAATCTGGACTATCCCTATCCTACCGCCAGAACTCCCCCATCCGCCGATCATCCACCAATCATCCGCCAATCATTAGCAACACCCTCCCACCCTCCCCGGTTGGTGAGCCTGCCGAACCACTCCCACCTTCCCGCCCCCGCGATTGCTCACGCAGGCTGGAGGACAAGGAAATAGCCCTCGTATACCACCTTCAGCCCAGCGCCGAGAAACACCTGCTCGTTAAGCTGCCGATTTTCAGGCGACGACGGCAAAAACGGCGCATTGCAGTAAAGCAACCCTTGCGGTGAAAGCCCACCCTTGAGCATCCTCAGAAAGCCAGAGATTTCGTGGGGTTCGCTGTAATAAAAGGCAAAGCCAGAGCGATTGAAGAGGTTAAAACAGACCATCACGTCAAATGGATTTTTGACGGTGGTCAAAAATTTGGGGATGTCGATAAACTCCATGGCGCGATGTTTATAAGACACTTGGTAGTCATAGTGCTCTTTGCTGTTGATGCGGGGATCGATGCCAATAGTTTGCGCCCCCAAAATCTGCAAAATTTCTGCCCCAATGGGGGGATATTCGCTATAAAACTGGGCAGTTAACCCGTTTTTGTCATCTGGCGTGCCGTAGGGTGACAATGCGCCGCAGCCCACATCCAAAACGCTCATGCCATAGAGCGGGCTGGTGTGGATATGGTCAAACTCGTCGCAGAGTGTCCCCAGCAGAAACAGGATGTGGGATTTGAGTACGGGGTCTTTAAATTCGGCCTTAAATCCTTGAAAAGCTGGATTGCTCCGAAACATGCGGATAACGATCTGTTTGGCGAAGCTGTTGAGGCTTTTGAGCTTCGGATATTGAGCCGCACAAATCTCCCAAGCCGTTTGGTCGTCTGGGCTCGCGCACATCAGCTTGCGGAGCAGGGTTTCGACGCGCTCGGCCTCTCGGACAATCACCGAGTTGCTGGGTACCGCGCTGTAGTCAGACTGATAGGCAGACTTGTAAGCAGAACTTTGGGAGCGATTTCCAACTCTCTTGTAGGGGCCGACCGTCATCCTGATTTACCTGAAACGTTGGGTAGAAGCCAGTAAGCAGGATCATAGCCCAGACCCTTGCCGATTGTGCAGATTTTTTTACAAAAGGGCGATCGCCCCTCTTCCCAAAACGCAGGGTCTGTGGATAAAACCGTTACGGTTATCCAGGCGTCATGTAGGGGCGCACCGATGTGCGCCCTGACCCCAGAATTTGAGGTCATTCAGTCCCTGATCCTAAGGGCTTGATCCTAGGTGTTTGATTCTAGGTATTACTTAGGCATTGCTATTGTCGTCGTGCAGCATGGACAGATCTTCGGTGATTGTGAGGCGTCCTTTGGCGGC
>DATNOW010000929.1:0-7542 GCA_036703515.1 Chroococcidiopsis sp. | reverse complement strand
CGCCGAGCATCGATGAGTGGGTGCGGGTGGTCTGCGAGGGGGTGGTTGCGGCCTGCAACGATCAGCAGATTCCGCTGCCGCGCCTGATCTCAGAACCGGGGCGATCGCTCATTGGTTCCTCCTGCGTTACGGCCTACACCGTGGGGGGGCAAAAAACGGTGCCGGGCATTCGCACCTATGTCACCGTCGATGGCGGTATGTCGGATAACCCCCGCCCGATTACCTATCAGTCGGTTTACCGGGCGCTATTGGCCAACCGCATGTCTGCCCCGCTCACAGAAACAGTGGCGATCGCCGGCAAACACTGCGAATCGGGCGATATTGTGATCAAGCAGGCCCAGCTGCCGCCGACCCAACCCGGCGATATCGTCGTCGTCATGGCGACGGGCGCATACAATTACAGCATGTCGTCTAACTACAATCGCCTGCCGCGCCCGGCCGCTGTCGTCGTCCACGATGGCGAGGCCAACATCATTTTGCAGCGCGAAACCTATGACGATTTAATTCGACAAGATCGTCTCCCCGAAAGGCTCGTATTGCAAGATGACTGATAGCATGGATAGCAACAACAGCGGCTTGCCCTCACGATTGCCTCCAAACCTAGGGTGTTGCGATCGCCTCTGATTCAGGGCGGGGCCTTCTTTCCATCAGGTCAACTCCAGCCGGAAGCCTGACTCACTCGGGCAATATCCCCTAGCCGCTATCCCATGACGGCTATTGCATGACGCATTAAACAACGCCCCCCGATTACCTAGCGATAATCGCTTCAGCCCAGGGTACGGCCCAGCTCAAGCGATATCAAGACTGGCTTTCGTTAGCATCCAAAGCCTGAGGGGGCGTTCCCGTCTTTCTCGCCGATTCGACTTTCCTCTGACCGGACTAATCCAGATCAATTTCAGATGGGATCTTTGCTTGAGCAATGGCTGACAAACCTTAGCTGGACTCAGTCCTTGCGTTCTGTCATTGATGTTGGGCTGGTACTGGCACTGACCTACATTGTGCTAGTGATTATTGGTGAGCGTCGCACGCTTTGGATGGTGCGCGGGCTAATCATCTTAATGCTGGCAGCGGCCTTGAGCCGATCCCTCAATCTGACCCTGCTCAGCTTTGTTTTAGAAAAATTGGTCATCGGTTCGGCTGTGGCCATGGCTGTGATCTTGCAAACCGAATTTCGACGGCTGCTCGAACAGTTGGGACGGGGTGAAATACAACAGCTGCTGCGCCCCGCCCATGAAGCGATCCCCAAGCCCGATAGCGTCGTAGACGAAATCGTTGATGCGGTCAAAGAGCTCTCCCAGAGCCGCACCGGGGCGCTGATGATCTTAGAAACTAACCGCCCCATTGACGAACGCGATTTTTCGGTGCCGGGGGTGCGGCTGAATGCCGAAGTGTCTAAAGAGCTGCTGCAAACTATCTTTCAAACCACGACTCTGCTCCACGATGGCGCGGTCTTAATTCGAGCGTCGCGGGTCGTGGCGGCAGGCGTAATTTTGCCCATTTCTGAACGCACCGCATCCCGCCAGCTGGGGACACGCCACCGGGCCGCCATGGGGATTACAGAACGCGTCGAAAATTGCCTTTGCATTGTTGTATCAGAAGAAACTGGCTCCATTTCACTAGCGGAAAAGGGTATTCTGAATCGACCGCTTACCAGCAGTAAACTAAGAGAATTGCTGATTGCACGGTTCTCACAATCTGCTGAACGCGAAGCGGTTGCGCCTCAACTGCGAACCTTGGGTCGCCAGCTTGGTGCGAAAAGTGTCGCACTGATCTCACGTCTTGTTCGGCTTTTACCATCTGCTTCTCGGGAGAAAAAATGACAGCAAAGCAAACTGCGTTACGAGAGTTGCCCGCTGACCTAATTCGGGAACGCTTGCCCAAACACGTCGCTGTAATCATGGATGGCAACGGGCGCTGGGCAAAACGCCAGGGTTTACCGCGAATTATGGGTCACCGACGAGGGGTAGATGCACTCAAGGGAATTCTGCGCTGCTGCAAAGACTGGGGGGTGCAAGCGCTGACGGCCTATGCGTTTTCGACCGAAAATTGGGGGCGACCGATTGAGGAAGTCGATTTTTTGATGATGCTGTTTGAGCGGGTGCTGCGGCAAGAGCTGCGGGAAATGAAAGAAGAGGATGTGCAGATTCGCTTTGTCGGCAATTTAGAGTCGCTGCCGCAGTCGCTGCAAACCGAAATCCGTCGCTCGATGGAAGAAACCCAGCACAACAAGGGCATTCAGTTTACGGTGGCAACTAACTACGGCGGCCGCCAAGAAATCGTCCAGGCCTGTCGGGCGATCGCCACACGGGTGCAGCAGGGCTTGCTCGATCCCGAACAAATTGACGAAGCGATCTTTGAGCAATCGCTGTATACCGCAGGGATCTGTGATCCCGACCTGCTGATTCGCACCAGCGGCGAACTGCGGATCAGTAATTTTTTGCTGTGGCAGGTGGCCTACGCCGAGCTTTATGTCACCGATACGCTGTGGCCAGACTTTGACCGAGCCGAGTTTCATCAGGCCCTCTGCGCCTTTCAACAGCGCGAGCGGCGGTTTGGTAAGGTCGCCAAAGCTTAGAACAATAGGGCTAAGGTAATCAACTCAGGATAATGGGGCAGCGCGTTGTCTACCGCCCGCCCGTTTTCCCCAAAAGCCGCAGCAGGCAAAGCGCATTTATGGGCCGGCAAAAATTGCATCCTCTAGATCTTGGCGGCTGAGGGAATATTTGAACGATCGCTGCACATCGGCACCGTCGTCTCCCGCGCTGACATAGCGCACCACAAAACAATCAATTTCCATCCAGATATTGGCTGACCAGGTGGGCGCAGCGATATGCCAGCAGTGGATATCATCGCGATCTTGCTCGCAACCGTGGGTCTTGAGCCATTGCTCAATATCGGGCAAGGAGTGATTATACAGCGGGGTATCGGCGGAAGGAAGAGCCATGCAGGTTGGAAACGAAGGGTTAAAGGTTAGCAAAAAGGCTAGCAAAAACAGCGGCGGTGATGGACGCACTCGATGGCCGGATCAACTCGATGCGCCGGATCAACTCGATAGACTCGATGGGCTCGGTGTGCCAGCACTGTCCTTTGATTGTAAAGGTGATTGTAAAGGAGCGCCATCCGGCTGGGCCAGGGGCGTTGCAGGCAGCGGTGTCAAACCTGGGGGCAGGGAGGGATCGGCGGCATCAAGGTTAGCCGGATCGGCGATCGCCTCTGTGGGTGCCCCGTTCAACGGATTAAACCACTGAATCGCCATCTCGCCCCGAGTCAGCCCGATGGTGACCACCAAAATTAAGCAGCCGATGAAGGTAATTCCCAGAATAAACAGGGCAAATAGCTCGCCGCCCGACAATGGGCGATCGCTGGGATCAAGGTAGGCCGACGATCGATACTTACTGCCCTCAGATTTGGGGCGATCGAGGTCTGGGCGTGCCTGAATCACCGATACCCGCGAAAACCCGTTGCGCAAATCGTAGCTAAACCGCTTTTCAGGACTGCTCAGGGTGCCATAGGCCTCGTTCAGCTCTTGAAACTTGGCGGTGGCGATCGCCTCGGGTAGCTCGGTTGTATCGGGATGGTAGAGCTTGCTGCGCTCTCGATAGGCCTGCCGAATTTGCTGGGGTGAGGCCGATGGAATTACACCTAACACGGCGTAATAGCTTGAACCAGTTCCTTCTTCTGGCATTCGTAACCTCTAGTCTGTGCTGGATGTAGGGTATCGGGAATCGCAGGTATGCAGTCGGTCGGCAGCCTGACGTTGCCAACCCACAGCAGATTCGGCTAGGCCGACTCGTAACATTCGGTGCGGGTCAGGCGGATTTGGGCCAGGGTGAAAACAACAGGGATAACGCGTCCATAATTGGTGGCGATCGCCCGCCAGCCTAGATCAGCAAAGAACCAAGCCCACATCGCCGGCCCCAAAAACGCAAAGGTGCCGCGCACTGCCGTATAGCGTGCTGCCGTTAGGGCCATGCCTCGCCGTGCCCCTTGCAGCAAAGCCTGCGTCTGGACTTGGGTTGCGACCGCTGCGCCGCCGTTGACCAAGGCCTGGGTGGCCGCCTGGTAGGTAGCCGCATGCAGGGCAAACTGCCGAGCGATTTGGCGCAGCACAATCGGCCGGACAACCGCACTAACGGCGATCGCCCCGCTGCCTTTGAGCACCAGACCAATCGGGTCACGCTGCACCGCTGGCGGGATATGTTTGGCTAAATCAGAATGCGATAGCGCCTGCTGCAGCTCGCCGCTGAGGGTTTTCCGTTGGGATTGGGGCAGCTTTTCCCAGGCGCGATTCAGCAAGGTCAAAAAGATTTCTGCTTCTAGCTCCGTGGTCGTCATGGTTTGGCTGTAGGCAATCTTGAGATGGCGGCACACCTGGATCAGCGCCTTGCGATAGCTGACCTGCTCCGTTTTGCCCTTTAAAACCGTGATGCCATCGGCGGCCAAAAAGCGGAAACGTTCTTCGATCGCATCCAGCCAGGCGTGGCGACCCCAACTTTGGACATCAATGGGGTCGGGGGTATAAACATAGTCGAGGGGATTGAATTTGCGGCTAAACAAGATATCGGTTAGCGCCTGTAATTCGTCGTCTGTTGCCAGTTCTAAGCCTGCCCTCAATTCATCCACGATTTAGTTCCCCCATAAGGTGAGCGGCGTTGCGGGGTGCGGCATGGCACCCTTGCCGATGCCTATGACGGTGGGACTGCTCCCCACCTGCCATGATCAGCCACGCCATTTTGCCCACCGTTCTGCCCGATATCTTACTGATAATAAGGCTAGGTCACTGTTTTGTGCTACGCCAAGATACGTGCTACACAGAAATGCGCGCTAGCCAAAAATGCGCGCCTTGCCAACGGCAGAGAACGGGCGATCGCGACCGGGTGAATCATCGAATCGGAGTCAGACATGGTGGATGTGGGTGTGATTGGGGCGGGGATGGCCGGGCTGGTTTGCGCCCGACAGTTGCAGCAGGCGGGACACCGCGTTGTCGTGGTGGAAAAGTCGCGGGGGCTGGGCGGCCGCGTGGCTACCCGGCGTCTAGAGGGTAGCCGTGCCGATCACGGTCTGCGCTATCTAGAAAATCAGGGGACGCACACCGCAGAGCTAATTCGGCTAGGGCTAGAGCAGGGCTGTCTAGAGCCATGGACGCTGCCAGTCTACCGCTGGGATCAAGGCACCCTGCGTCCGCCATCGGCAACGGTAGAGCGCTATGTTGCACCCGGGGGCATGAGTGCGATCGCCAAGGTTCTGGGGCAAGGGCTAGAAGTCTGGACTAATCATCGGGTGGTGGCGATCGCCCCATCCAGCAACCCATCCAGCAATCCATCTAGCGACCCATCTACAAATCAGCGCTGGCATCTCAGCCTAGAAGGGGGTGGAGACGCGCCCCACACTACCTTAGCGGTCGAAGCGCTGGCGATCGCGATCCCGGCTCCCCAAGCCCTCGATCTGCTGCGGCCGCTGGCGGATGCGGGAATGGCAATGGATATGGTCAGCCGCCTGGATTCGGTTACGTTTGATCCCTGCATCACGGCGATCGCCACCTACTCCCCTAGCGTCCAGACCAACGTGGACGAACTCCCCTGGGGTGCGGTCGAGTGGGATCGATCTTCTGAAGCCGGACTCGCCTGGGTAGGCATCGACAGCCTCAAGCGGCCGCAGCCGCCCTATCCGGTGATGGTGCTGCAAAGCTCTGCTGCGTTCGCCAATCAGCATCTAGAGAGCACCGATCTACCAGCGGTGGGTCAACGGCTACTGGACGAGGCCGCCCCGGTGCTGGGCCAGTGGGTCACAACCCCAACCCAGCTCCAGGTGCATCGCTGGCGCTATGCCTTTGCCCAAACGCCCCTGAGTCTCCCGTTTCTGGCTAGCGTAGACCCCCTACCCTTGGTCTGCGGCGGCGACTGGTGTGGGGAGCATCGACTGGAAAGCGCCATGCGCTCGGGTGAGGCCATGGCTGAGTACTTGCGCCAAAAGCTGGAGGCATCGCTGCGGTTGGGCTAGTGCTTAGTCAAAGCTAAATTTGTAGGTTGGGTTAGCGATAGCGTAACCCAACAAAACCCTTGAACCTGTTGGGTTTCACTACGTTCTATCCAACCTACGCTTGCCCTAATTTTTAGCCTTGGCGCTGCACTAATTTCAGCGGGCTAATTTCAGCAAAAGGCCCGCAACCATACCCCAACCCCAAAACACAATAGGTTTTTGAGAGCCGCACAGCGTGGAGTTCTCAAAAACCTATTGGAGGAGACTGTTGAGTGAGAAAGCCTAACAATCTAACGACGTTAGATTAATCAGCAGCACCGCTGTTATCGCTTTCTTCAGCGTCATCCATATCCTGAGCCGCGTTACCGCCGCTGCCATAGCGTCTCTTGCCAAAGCGTCCAGCATTCGAGCGCTTGCGAAACTTACGGGCATAGGCTTGGTTACGCAGGGCTTTTTCTTTCTTTAAGTTTCGGCGTTTAGCCATTCTTGACCTCTTTAGAATGATGGGCAGAGTATGGAGTGCGGCGTTCTGATCAGGGAACAGCCAGCAGCTAGGTTAAGAGTATTTCAATAAACCCGCAAGAGATCTATTTTTACATAATCTCTGCACTCTAGGGGCGTTTGCGCTAAAACCGGCTGAAATCAACCGAGTTATTTTAGCCCGATCGGCTCTTGAACTTCGCCATCGAGATGCCGTTTAGCAAACTCTAAGGCCGTCTGCCGATTGGTGACAAACCCCTCGGCTTGGGCCAGGTGAATGGCGTCGAGCAAGTGCCCAATCTGCGGCCCCGGTGAAAGGTTAAGCGACTGCATCAGATCGCGCCCCGTCAGCAAAGGTACGCTGTGGGCGACGGGATCGCTGGGGTTGAGGAACCGTTCCATCAGCGGAGCGATAGCCTCTACGGGCGCACCCAGGGCTACGGCCAGCACCGTCAGCGACGGAAACACGGCCCCCACCTCACGGAAGAAGTAGTATTGCTCGCGCCGCGACAGATCGGTTAACGCCGTTTGGCGGACATAGGGTAGCGCTTTGAGAATTGTGACAACGGCCTGAATTTCAAGCCGGCTGTATTTTAGATGCCACAGCTCTGACTCTGCCCGCTCAGGGCTGGGATCAACCAGGCACGCCAATTTAGCCACCTTGAGCCAGCTGCGGCGGGTGCCCGAGGTGCGGGGTTGGTCGCGGGCCCAGGCCGTCAGCTCAGTGCCAAAGGCAGACCACAGATTTTCCAGGGCGATCGCCGCCTGGTCAATGCCGCCGAGCAGGGCTACATTATCGGGGGTAGCGCTGGGCAGCCAGTGGGCCAACAGCCCGTCCGTCCAGGCTTCGGTCAAAAACGGGGTGGCTCTGGCCGTGCTGAGCAGATAGTTTAGCTCCGCCTGGATGCGTTCGGCCGCAATAAATTGCAGCAGCGGGGCCAACTGCCGAATCGTATCTTGAGTGCAAGGTTCGAGGGCAAAACCAAGCTGGGCCGACTGGCGATAGGCGCGCAGCAGCCGCAGGGGATCTTCCTTCAGGTTTTCGGGCGCAATCATGCGGATCAGCCCCTTTTGCAGGTCGGC